>CBFCZA010000246.1:0-5022 GCA_965602285.1 uncultured Curvivirga sp.
CATGCGTAATAATCTCGGGTTTCCAGTGCCATAACTTCCCCATTAAACTTATGATAGGCAATTGTGATGGGCTGTATGCGAATATCAACATCTTCGTCGTCAACCGCATATACCGCTTCAAATAAAGTAGATTTAAACGGTAAAACCTGCGCCCCATTTGAGCTTGTACCTTCTGGGAAAACGATCAAATTCTTTCCGGACTTTAAAATATCAGCCAATTGATTTCGTTGTTCTGCGGACTTGCGCCCACGTCGCTCAATAAAAACTGTTTTATTTAATTCTGCTAAATATCCAAAGAAAGGCCAAGAGCGCACTTCACTTTTTGCCACAAAATATCCGTCAATGATTTTACCCAGAATTGGGACATCGATATAGGATACATGGTTACAAACATACATAATATGCTGCCCTGTTTCGATCTCTCCTTCAACAATCACCTTAATGCCTGTCACATGACAAACCCATCGATGCCACTTTTTACAGGCTTTCGAAGGAACATTACGACGCAAAACAGCCGGCAGGTTCCTAAAAACTAGGAATAAGGTTATGGAAAGTATCGCAGAAGTCCTAAAGGCCGCACGAAAAATAGAAAATTTTGGTTTCTTTTCTATCATATCACCCTTGCCCTAAAAAATATGTACCTTGAAAATATATGAAGATTATAAATATGCAACAGTGCCAAAACAATGGTGAAGTTATGGAACATTCACAAAACCAATTCCACAAGAAACCATTGCAAAATATCACTTTGAAAATTAGTGTAGCAACAACATAAAACCAAAACAAAGGAATGGGTAATGCGATATTTACACACAATGGTACGCGTGAAGGATGTTGATGCATCTATGCGTTTCTACTGTGATCTTCTAGGCTTAAAAGAGATTGATCGTTATGAATCTGAACAAGGGCGATTCACCTTAATTTATCTTGCTGCAGAAGGGCAAGAAGATGCACAAGTAGAACTAACGTATAACTGGGATCCAGAAGATTATGACGGTGGTCGCAACTTTGGCCATCTCGCATTCCAAGTAGAAAATATTTATGATGCTTGTCAAAAGTTCATGGATGCCGGTGTTGTCATAAATCGCCCACCGCGCGACGGACATATGGCTTTTGTGGTATCACCTGATGGCATTTCCATCGAACTTCTTCAAGATGGACATCTAGAGCCGCAAGAACCATGGGCGTCCATGGAAAATACAGGTAGCTGGTAAAGTCTATGTCTGGCTGGCTTTCGATTAAAATATGAAGTTATTTTATGATGAAGCCAGCCAGATGCCTACACCAATCATTAGGCTTCCTGAAATACGGTTCATGATTCTTACATTACCACTTTTTTCAAGGAAGTAGCGTAATGTCTTGCCGCCAGTTGCATATAGAACCAAACAAAAAAGCTCACAAACAATAATCACCGCCAAAATCGCTAGGATTTGCGAATTCATAGGTAATTCAGCATTTAAAAACTTTGGCAACAACACCACCATAAAAGCCCAGCCTTTAGGGTTCGCAACTGCCGTCATGAACCCTTGCCACGCCAATTCAAAACCAGACATGCTAGCTTCTTTTGGGTCAGCAAGATTAATCGCCATCTTCCCACGAGAACGCCACATTTGAATACCAAGCCATGCCAGATATGCACCCCCTAAATATTTTACAACGGCAAAAACATCTGGATAGCGCATCATAACTGCAGCCACCCCGACAACAGCCGCCAGGGCAACAGTAGCAACCCCAATCAATTCCCCCCACATCATAGAGAAGGTCCTACGTAAACCAATGGTCATGCCCAACGTCATAGCCAACGTCATACACATACCTGGCGTAATAGATACGAGGAAAAATGTAGGTATAAATAGGGCAAGCAGCGTCCAATCGACCATTCTAAAAACCTTAAAAAAAGCAGTAGAGATTTTAACAATCTAATATAGCTTACTTATAGAAAGCTTAAGCGAATTACAATTTCTTAAATCATCATACGTTTAACTTATTGCGAGCCTTTGAAAACCTAGCTAAATATACGCATCAAACGAGAATGGAAAAATTGATGTTTACCCTACATCCTCGCCTAGAGGCAGACACGAACCTAATAAAAGATTTACCAATTTCACGTGCCCTCATGATGAATGATGCACGCTATCCTTGGATGATCTTAGTACCACGGCAACCAGACCTTAAGGAACTACATCAACTATCAGAGGAAGATGGCCTTCAGTTGTGGCGAGAAATAAAAACTATGTCGTCCATAATGGAAGATATTTTTCCATGCGATAAGGTCAATGTTGGCGCCCTTGGCAACCTTGTACCGCAATTGCACATCCACATCATAGCCCGTCAAGTTGAAGATGCGGCTTGGCCCAGCCCTGTTTGGGGTGTGGGTAGCGCGGAAACCCTCACAGAAGAAGCACTTTTCCAACGGATCAGCCTTTTAAAGAAAAGTTTAGATGATGCCTTCTAATGAAATCCCTAACTTTTACCAACTATATTTATCTGAAGAACAATTGGCTTATCCGTGCATATCAACAGTACAGGCATTAGAAGACCTTCAGACTGCCCCCGAAAATAGTATTGATGGCATTACTATTCTCGACTGTTTTTGGCAAACGGAAGAACCGTTAAAAATACTGGATCATCTACAATCGAGTTTGAAACCCGGCGCTTCTGCCATATTCATAGAACCCCTCCTTTCTCCCGTTAGCTATCTAGTGGCCAAGTTCAAATACCCAAATCAACTTAAGATCCATGCGAAGCCTTTTGAAGTCCAAACGCCACACCTTAATTTTGCCACAAGCAGTCTGATATTTGACCGTATCGAAAACCGCATAGAATTTATGAAGCGCTACCCTCAACTAACATTCTCAACAAGAGAACGGATTGATTTAGGGGCTGGGCGACTTAACTTATCTCCATATTGGCTTAAGAAAATTCATAAATTAGATACTCTTTTGATGCCATTCTTAGGAAACTTCTCTTCTTTTCATATGAAGGTTATTTTGACAAAAAGGAGTAAATTACCTTATTTTAAGCCAAAATAGGCCATTCTATTATATAGAAAAATCAAAATTGGCCCTACCCAAAACTGATTAATTTAGGTAAATTAGGGCCAATATATGAATAGGAGGTGCCAATCATGCACAGCACAACGATCAATACAAAATTAAGCGTTAACTTGAACAAAGTTGCCTTACTAAGGAACCAACGTGATGTTGGCTATCCTTCTGTTGTTGATGCAGGCCGAACTATTCTTGTTGCTGGTGCACATGGTTTAACCATTCACCCACGCCCCGACCAACGCCACATTCGTTACAATGATGTATATGAACTTGCAGAAATGATGGATCAAGAAGGCTATCGCTCTAAAGGAATAGAATTCAACATTGAAGGTAATCCTTTCGATGACTTCATGAAATTATGTGAAGACACACGCCCTGACCAAGCAACCTTAGTCCCAGATGACCCGACCCAATCCACCTCAGATCATGGTTGGGATATGGATAATGACAAAGAGCGTCTAAAACCAATCATCAAAGAATTACAAGCGATGGGATGTCGTGTTTCTTTATTCATGAATGCCGATGCAAACCAAATGCAAGCTGTAAAAGAAACCTGTGCGGAACGTATTGAACTTTACACAGGCCCCTATTCCGAAGCTTTTGATAATGGCGACTATCAAGCTGTCTTAAAGGACTATGCAAAAACGGCACAAGCAGCACATGACTTAGGACTTGGCATTAATGCAGGGCACGATTTAACCACATTCAATTTACCTGCGTTTAAAACTGCCTTGCCAATGCTTGCCGAAGTATCAATCGGTCACGCCTTTATTGCTGATGCCCTTTGGTTAGGTTTTGACGATACAGTAAAAGCATATTTAAAATCCCTGAGCTATCAGGAGCGGGCCCCTATCGCTATTGCAGGATATAAGGCCGCGCCTTCTAAGGTAGCTTAATATTTTCCTAAGATAGCATAACGTTATCGTTTAACTTCCACTGCAATCACAGCAACACAATCACCCATCTTGATGAGACCGGGGAAATGGCGCGCTACAAGCATTCCATCCATTGTTGCATGATATATTGTGGGTTCTGCGCCAGTGCGTTCGGCATCATACACACGTGCAATCACCTGCCCTTTAGCCACATCTCCACCTAAATCAACACAGATTTCAAACAGACCACTACTTTCACTAGCAATGAAACAATCCCCTGTTGGCATATCAAGTTGCATGGTTTTTGATATCACCAAATCATCAGAAAGAATGCCTGCATGGATCAGGAAGTTTCGAACCCCCTTATCTGCGATATCTATACTGGATTTAGTTGAACTACCACCACCACCAAGTTCTGTAGAAACAAAGACTTTGCCCATGGCTTCTGCCTCGGTGTCATACATGCCAACAGCATCAATTTCTAACATCGTCATGCTGTAAGGTGCGTTAAAGGCATCCATAGCAGCAATGCAATCAGCTTCTTGTGTTTTGTTTTCAAGGATATGAGTTGCAGCAAAAGGTACAAAATCTAAGGTTTTACCACCTGCGTGGATATCTAAGATATAATCAGATACAGGCAATAATGTTCGACTAATATAATCGGCAATTTTCTCTGTGACTGTTCCATCAGCTTTTCCGGGGAACACGCGGTTCATATTTCCCTTATCAATGGGTGACGTCCTTGTACCTGCTAGGAAGGCTGGATAGTTCAGTGCAGGAATAATAATCACCCGCCCTTTAATCTCAGCCAGATTCAAAGACAAGGCCAGCTTTTGAAGGGAAACGGGTCCTTCATATTCATCACCATGATTTGCCCCCGTCAACAATGCCGTGGGGCCATCCCCGTTTTTCACAACAGAAATGGGAATCATAATACTTCCCCATGCAGATGCATCATGAGAATAAGGAAGTTTTAGGAAACCGTGCTGCACACCATCTTTTTCATAATTGACGGTGGCAGTGATAGGTGAATTCTTTTGATCGCTCACATTTAAACCCTTAATTTTTTACAAATAATTTACGGTCCACATTGGCAA
>CBFCZA010000247.1:0-5010 GCA_965602285.1 uncultured Curvivirga sp.
TATCACCCTTGGGGATAGTATATCAGATAAAATAAGTATTGTTGTTGGGGTGTTTATCGGTTCAGCAACTTGGTGGCTCTTCCTTTCAGGTATCACAAATTGGTTGCATAGATTCATATCAAACGGATTTATCGTATGGATCAATCGTTTAAGTGCTTTGGTTTTAATATCTATGGCATTGATAATATTGTTTTCTTTTTAATTTTCCTCGTAAAATTCTTTTGATAACATTCATGCGGGCTATGCCTGAAATTTTATCATTGTTAAATTCCACGAAATGCGGCATCTTAAATAGATAAAATATTTGTTAAATATGCTTGATTTCGGGGGAAGTACGTATATTTAGGATACTGTTTGTTGGATTTATGAAAGAGATACTAAATGTCCATAGGCGGTTGGTCAGACCAAACGACCCCTACAGAAGAAGTCACAGATAAGTTTCTTCCTGTTACTTTAGCGCAACGTGGCCTTGCCCTGCCGTTTACCACGCGGCCGGTCGCGTATGCACGCGTTATAATGGGTAAAAATGGTTTAGAAGTTATCCTTCCTGGATTTTCAGATAAACTGATCGCACATGTGATACCTTTTGAGACCCTGCCATCCATCACAAGTTTAAGTGTTTTTGACCGCACCCTACATGAGGCCGTCGGAAATTTATCGCAACTTAGCCCTACTAGTATCCGTGAAGCAGCGAGTACAATTGGGGAAACAGGCCTTGGCGGTATCACCCTAATGCGCAAAGCCCGCGCTAAGAAAGTTATATTTACCAATTTAGAACCTGCTATTTTAAATCATCTTGTTGATGAAATGATTAAGAAGCATGGGTCTAAAGATGCGCCACAGAATATTAACATGTCGACAGATGAAGGCATGATTGTAGCGACTAAAGAATTAGATGCTTTTGGGAAATCACATCAGTCAACTGGTTCTGAAATTGTTGAACGCCTTGTTGCTTTGAGTAAACTCATGGCACACTATCGTGGTGTTCAAGAAGGTTTGAATGGACCTATCAAAGATACCTTAGCCCGCTTGCAAAATTTAAGTAACGATCTACGACAGTGGTTATTGCCCGAACCTGTTGAAGAAGCAGAGATGGCACAGCGGGCTTCAATTGCAGCATTAGGCTTCATACAATTAGCCGAACCTTACGTTAAAGAATTAGATTCAGTCTATGGTAATTTAGAAGATACAATCGTTAAATGGGATCTTGTTTCCTTAAACTTGCGATCCAAAATTGATGACTTAGATCTTTTACTAGATGGTTGGGAACGCATCTTGGATGCATGGGATAATGTTTTAACTGCACGGCGTTTCATTCAGCGTGAAACACTTGCATCTTTTGCACCATTCATCCCTATTCCTTCAAAAGATATCATTAAAGAGAATAGCAAAACTTGGCTAGAGCTTCGTACAGCCCAACTTCGTTGGATGGGCCGTGTCAAATATATGAAAGACATGACAGAGGATGCAGAACAAGCCTTACGTAACACTAGAATGGAGGTGTTATAATGGACGCCGCCGAACAGTTACAAATGCTTGTTACCTCGTTAAATGAATCAGAATTGCGAAAACTTGCCGCTAAGATAGAGCTTGACCGTGGGTCCAATAAACTTGGCCTACCCCATAATGCTATCATGCAGTTGCTACGCCCATCACTTGCCCTTATTCGGGCTCCTCGGGTTCATACAGCTCAGCGTATTTTCTGCATGCCATTTGAAGACCTTCTTGTAAACGGTAAGCCTGATCCAAAACCAGTTGGTAAGATCGACCGTTCTTCTATCATGCCTATGTGGAATTGGTTCAAAGAGGAACTTGCCTCCGCACAATTTGATTTATTAGCTAAAGATTATGTTGATGCACAAAAGGATGATAACCAAGAAGCTGCCCTTGAAGCAGCCCAAGGCATGTGGCGCTTAGGTGCCTTCAAAATTACACATGCACTTGCCGATGTTGATAAAAACGATCGTAACATGCGTGATATGTCGAAACGTTTTGGCGGTGAAAACCGCCTTCGTGACATCATTGAAATGGCGGGTTGTTTACGTATTGGTGTTGAATTGGAAGCCACCAAAGCCAAACTACGCCCTAAGCCAATGATGGATTTTAGTGAGACAGAGATACTAGCCATCAAACAAGGCTACAGCGAAATTTCTACAGAACATCCCGGTGATGAAGTTTACTTCCTTTTTGCAATAACTGCACGCCTGCTGCGACCCTCTACAATATTCCAAATATTGCGAACATTATCCCGCAAGGGCGATGATTCCATGCTTCAGAAAACAGACATGGGTATCGTCGGTGATGTTGTTATTAGCGAACTTGAAACCATGGCCAGCAAAATCAGCCGCGGAAATGCCAAAGGGCAGTTTAATGAAGAAATAATGGTTGAAGATATTTATTTCTTTGCATCCGGATTTAAAGAAGTGACCGATAGCATGGGCATTACCCGTGATGGCGAATGGGGCCAACGCATGTTTAAAAGTCGTGGTATGATCAGTGAAGCTATCGAAAGTAAATTCCTACATGATGCAGAACAACGCATCATGTCAGCATTGCCGACAAAATCAGGTGGGCGCGTTCCACGCTTAGCCGACTGGCCAAATGATATGGATTTTGAAATAGCAGAACGGCGCGCGCAAGCCATCTTTGATCTAAACGCCATATCAAAGCAGCTTGGCAATCAATCTGCTTGTCAAAACTTGATCGGGAAAATGCAAAAGCATTTCGACAACTATATGGATGGGCTCTTGAAAGCATTACCAAAGGCCCCTGAAGAAATGGTTCCGCTTGCTTTTGCCTATGTGCATATTACCGTTCGTTTGATGGAATTGATTTTAGGACCGGACGAGGCTGATCTATTAAGACGACGCGGAAATGCTGCTCTAAATCATATTCTAAAGGGCTAAACCCCTCATTCTCCATCCATAAAATGAAAACACCGCCTACGTTTTTTAACGAGGCGGTGTTTTCATTTTTGAAGTAAAATCTTTTTAATTCATCACTTGCTTAATCAATGCATATAACTTCCCAACATCGGAACTTAACACTGTTGATTCCATCAAGTTTTCAGGGTCAGACTGACGACATTCGTTTAAGAGACGATCAAACTGTTCCACATAACGCATGAAATATGTTCTAGATTCTGAATCTGCTTTCATCCGTTCTTCCATCAAATTCAAGATATTCTGTGGGCGCTCTCGTAAAAGGGCACGGGTAAATACACCACGGTCCCCATTCACATAACGCTTCCAATCTGCTTCTGGAACATCTGCACGTAATAAACGGGTTAGATCAACAGATGTGCTGTTCAAATCTTCTAAGATGAAGCGGGTTGTTTTAACAAAAGCTTCGCGTGATACATTATCAGCACTAGACTTTGTTTTCTCTGCTGCCTGTACGGCAGTTTCAGCTGCACTAACCAAACGTTGGGTTTCAGCATCCATCATCTGTAATGATTGGCGCGTACGATGGGCTGTACGGTCCACAGAGTCAGAAAGTAATTGTGCGCTATCTTTTGCCGCCAACGATGCTTCATCCATCGCCTTACGCGATGCATCTGCTGTTGTGCTCAACAATTCTGTTTGTTCAGATACAAGATTAGCAATAGAAGATAGTTTTTGTTCTGCTGCTTCGCCTGTTTCACTGACTTGACGGGTCTGTGCCTGAAGGGTCTCTGAAAGGTTAGAAACACGACCTTCAATTCTTGTGGTCTCCTCACCCAATTGATCAGATTGACGACTGAAGGCATCACTGATCATCTTAATTGTTTGGGAAGCATCCCGTGCAATGACAGTCAAATCATTGGCCTGCTCTTTTAGGCCATCACGATTATCAGAAACTTGCATTGCTGTTTGAACAGATGTGGAAGTCAAAAGTTCTCGTTGCATTTGGAAACGTTCTGTTAAATCTTCCAACATGTTCATGGCCTTACCCATGGTTTCAGTGAAGCTTCCTGATTCATCACGGAATGTTTTATTTGCATGAAGCATACGGTCCTGAACCATATCAGAGGCAGATTTCATTGCCATCAATTGTTCCGCTAAAACATTTTGGATAGAACGTGCTGTTTCAACAGCATAACCGGATGCATTTTTAAGGTCACCTGACTGACGTCCCATAGCTTCTTGAATAAGATTGGCTTGACCAGAAAGTGCCACCGCCAATTCACCAAGACTTTTGGCTTCTCCACGTAAGGATCCACGAATACGATCAGCTTGTGAACCAGCATGATCACTTGCCTTATTCAGCTCGTCTGTTTGACTTTGCATAATATCACGTAGATTACTGATTTGGTTGGCGGCTTGTTCCGTTGCACCTTGTAAATCACGCCCTTGTTCTTTCAAAGTGACGCTGATTGATTTTGCCTGATCGCCCGCCAATTCAGACGCCTTACGCATGGCATCACTTTGAGTTTTTAAACTAACAACCACATCTTGGGTTTGCGCAACAACAGGAGAGAAGCTTTCTGCTAAATATGCAGACCCTTCACCCAACATTACTTTTAACTCTTTTGTACGTGTCTGGATCATAGCTTCCATAGAGCGTGCTTGCGCATATGTTTTTTGCGAGGCTTCTGATAGTTCGTCCGCCTGAACTGTCAGCGCATCACGGATGGCTTCAGTACGAGAGGATGCAAGGTCTGTTGCACGTGCCATATCGGTAGCTTGTTGACGTAAAGATTGTCCCATCTCTTCAACTTGCTTGGCGGCCTCATCAGAAATACGACTTAACGCACCCGTATGGGTATCAACACGTTCATTCACTTGCTTCACATCCGCGGCAAGTTGCCCAGATAGTTTCGTCAATTCAGTCGACTGTTCAGAAATAGCAGACTTGATCGCAACAACCCTTGTACCAGATTGATCAACACTATTATTCAAATCCTGTGTTTGTTGGCGTAGAGCAGCATTAATTTCCTGCATCTGTTCATGGCTACGGTGAACCACATCACGTAGGCGATTTGTCTGATCATTCACCACCACATCAAGTTTCTCACCTAATGCTTCGGTA
>CBFCZA010000248.1:0-5009 GCA_965602285.1 uncultured Curvivirga sp.
CGAGCTATGATCATTGCAGCAGATGGTCGCCCTTTGCGTATCATGTTCCCCATGATTGCAGAAACGCAAGAATTACTTAAAGCACGCGCAGCATTGGATGCAGAAATTTCACGAGCCAAAAACAATGACATGACGATCCCTTCGGGCATAGAAGTTGGCGTCATGCTTGAAGTCCCTTCTCTTGCCTTCCAACTCCCTAGCCTATTAAAGCATATAGACTTTATTTCGGTAGGTACAAATGACCTGATGCAGTTCTTTTTCGCAAGTGATCGAGGAAACCCGCGTCTGGACAATCGATACGACCCCTTAAACCCCAGCTTCTTAAAGCTGCTGAAAATGGTTGCGGATGCATGCAATAAAGAAGGGAAAAACATCTCTGTTTGTGGCGAGATCGCAGGGAACCCTCTTTTTGCTCTTGCGCTGATTGGCATTGGAATTCATTCGTTAAGTATGTCCCCATGGTCTATTGGGCCGGTGCGAAGTATGATCCGTACGCTTAACCATACAAAACTATCAAATTTTATAAATAGTGTATTGGAAAGTTCTGATCATAGCCTTCGGAACCGACTGACTGCCTTTGCGAAAGATAATCAAATTCGCTACTAAATAAACCTAGACCCACGCAAATAAATCAATCTTTGCCTTTCCATGACAAAGGCTTCATACTGGTAAGGTAATAAATTGAAAATATAGAATAAGTCAGCGATTCATATGCTGGCTATATTTTTGGAAGAGCAAGATTATGTCAGATTTAAATAAGACGGACAGCGCGTCTGAACCGCGCCGTAAAGTTGGCGATATTTTACGTGACACACGAGTTGTGCGTGACGAAGAATTAAAAGATGCAGCAAAGGCCCTTGCCATTCGCCTTCCCTTCATGGAAGCGATTGAAGATAGCCGTCCTAGCGACCTTCCCGGTGCAGCTTATGCACTTGGTTTTGTTCGCAGCTACGCTGATTACCTTGGCTTAGATAGCAAAGCCCTTGTTGAACGTTATAAAGAAGAAGCAAAAGAATTAGAACAAGAAACGCTTCTAAACTTCCCAGAACCATTACCATCTCGACGTGTTCCAATGGCGGCCCTTCTTTTCATCGGCATTATTCTGGCGCTGCTCTTTTATGGAGTTTGGTGGTATTTAAACAATCAAGGCAAAAACCTTTCCGATATTGTTCAAAACTTAAATTCAAACGAAACAGCAACCAGTGCCCCTGTAGGGACAAGTGTTAAAGAAGAGGTAGCCAGCGCCCCTGCGGCTCCAAAAGCAATAGAACCTGTTAAAGAAAATGCACCGGAAGTTGTCGTTACTGAAACCGTTGCTCCTGAGACTGCAGCCCCTGAAACAATAACAACAGAGACCTCCACACCAGCAAGCATGGTGGCAGAAACTAAAGTCGAAGACGTTGTTCAAGAAGTAGCTGATGATGCAGTAGAAGTTGTTGAATCACAACAAACAGTGACAGAAACGGCCCCAATTGCATCTGTCGAAGAACCAGTAGCCGAAGCAACAGCAGCAGTTATAGAAGAGGTTGTATCTACCGCTCCAACAACATCGGATGCGGTAAGTGAAACAATAGCGACCACAGAAGCTACAAATCCTACTACAATAGAAACAACACCAACAGTAGTTGAAGATGCTGTAGAAGAAACCGCAGCGCCAACCTCTCCCTCAACCTCTAACGAACGAGAAACACGTATTTATGGGGAAGAAAATACGAATTCCCGTGTTACATTACTAGCCGTTGAATCTGCATGGGTAGAAGTAAGTAACCCTGCGGGGGACTTAACCCTTACGCGCCTACTACGCAAAGGTGATCGTTATTTAGTTCCAAACAAACCGGGTTTAACCATGGTAACTGGTAATGCAGGCGGCATCATGATCGTTGTTGATGGTAAAGAGATAGAAGCCGCAGGCCCTATTGGTGCGGTAAGGCGTGATTACCTTTTGGATGCTGATCGTTTTTTACAGGTCACAAGCCCCGCAGAAGATATGACTTCGGATACCCCAACAACTGAAACAAGTGGAACGTCTAATTAGTAGATTTTCATGAGATGATTATGTAAAAAAGCTTCCTCAGAGAATGAGGGAGCTTTTTACTTTTAGATCTTTTCATATAATAAACCCTGAAAGCTTGATTTTTTCTAGATTCCAGCGCATTTTCCCGCTTCAATTATGTTACAAGAAAAGTTACAGCCCAATTCAATTTTCCTAACGGAGTAGTAATTCATGAGCGTCCGCCCTTATCGTGATATTTATCGTCGGAAATCCCGACAGATCATGGTTGGTAATGTGCCTGTAGGTGGCGACGCCCCTATCACTGTACAAACGATGACAAACACGTTGACCAGTGATGCATCTGCGACCATCAAGCAAATTTTAGAATGTGTTGAGGCAGGTGTAGATATCGTACGTGTTTCATGTCCAGATAAAGAATCAACGGCTGCCTTAAAAGAAATTGTGAGAGAATCCCCCGTGCCTATCGTGGCAGATATTCATTTCCATTATCAACGTGGCATCGAGGCGGCAGAGGCAGGTGCGGCATGTTTGCGCATTAATCCCGGGAACATCGGCAGTGAAGCCCGAGTTAAAGAGGTCGTTGCCGCAGCCCGTGACAATGGATGTTCAATGCGCATCGGTGTGAATGCAGGCTCATTAGAAAAACACTTGCTGGAGAAATATGGAGAGCCATGTCCTGATGCCATGGTTGAAAGTGCCATGGAACACGCCCGTATTCTTCAAGATCAAGATTTCCATGAATTCAAAATCAGCGTAAAGGCCTCTGACGTATTCCTAGCCGTTGCCGCCTATCATGGCTTGGCAGAAGCATGTGACTACCCCTTACATTTAGGGATCACAGAAGCAGGTGGATCAAGAGCAGGTTCCGTTAAATCATCTATAGGCATGGGTGGTTTATTATGGGCAGGTATTGGTGACACTATTCGTGTATCCCTTTCTGCTGACCCCGCCGAAGAAGTCAAAGTTGGCTATGATATTTTAAAGACATTAGGATTGCGCCATCGTGGTGTGAATGTGATTTCATGCCCTTCTTGTGCACGCCAACAATTCAATGTCATTAATACGGTCCAAGTTCTTGAAGAACGCCTTGCCCATATTACAACCCCAATGTCTTTATCTGTGATTGGTTGCGTTGTTAATGGCCCAGGAGAAGCCCTCGAAACTGATATTGGTTTCACTGGTGGCGGAAAAGGCACACATCAAGTTTATGTATCTGGCCTTCCTGATCACCGTTTAAAAGACGATAATATTGTTGATCACCTTGTTGGTTTAGTAGAAAAAAAAGCCGAAGAAATTCAAAAAGAAATTGATGCAGCCCAATCAGACGCTGCAAAATAGCAACCATTGTGAAAGGAAATTCCCATGGCGGACTTACAGCCCGTACGCGGTACGCATGACTTATTGCCAGAAGATTTGGCAAAGCATGATCATGTATCCCAAACTGCACAAAAGGTTGCGGCAACACATGGCTATGACAAGATCGCAACCCCGATCTTTGAATTCACCCAAGTTTTCGATCGTACATTAGGCGACACATCAGATGTCGTCACAAAAGAAATGTACACATTCGAAGATCGTGGCGGTGATAGCATCACCTTACGCCCAGAAAACACAGCAGGTGTTGCACGTGCATTCATGTCAAATGGTTTGACCCAAAATACACCGTGTAAATTTTTCTACTCTGGGCCCATGTTTCGTTATGAACGCCCACAAAAAGGTCGCATGCGTCAATTCCACCAAATTGGTTTGGAATTGATTGGCGCTGCCCAAGCTGTTGGCGATGTGGAAATCATTGCTGGTGGTGCTGCTATCCTTGATGCTCTTGGCCTTAAAGATAAAGTGACACTTGAATTAAACACTTTGGGGGATCAAGAAAGCCGTGATGGATATCGTAAAATCCTAATCGAATATCTTTCAGATTATAAAGATAAACTCAGCGAATATTCCCTAACACGTCTACAAAAAAACCCATTGCGTGTGTTGGATTCAAAAGAAGAAGAAGACCGTGTCATTGTCAAAGATGCGCCGCTTTATTCTGATCATTTAAATCAGGAAAGCGTAGATTTCTTTGGTCAAGTTCAAGCTGGATTAACAGCAATGGGAATCAGTTTTGAATTGAACCCACGTTTGGTACGCGGACTAGATTATTATTGTCACACCGCCTTTGAATTCACCACGACTGAACTTGGCGCACAAGGAACGGTCATGGCTGGTGGACGTTATGATGGCTTAATCAAAACCATGGGCGGCCCACAAACGCCAGGCGTTGGCTGGGCTGCGGGCATCGAGCGCCTTGCAATGCTTGCCAATGATCCAGAACCAAAACAACGTTCTATTGTATTAGTTCCATTAGGAGATGCAGCAGAAAGCAAAGCCCTTTCTATCGCGGCCTCCCTTCGTAAAGCTGGCTTACGCGTTGAAATGGCCTATGGCGGCAATATGAAAAAGCGTATGAAACATGCCAATAAAATCAACGCTTATGCGGCTGTTATCATGGGTGATGATGAACTTGAAAAAGGTGTAGTTGGTTTGAAGAATTTAGATCAAGGAGAACAAAATGAAGTTTCCTTAGATCAATTGGAAAATGCGATAAGAGGCCTTCAAGCGTAAGGAATAAGGAGAACAGATTGTCCCAGCGCACGTTAACGCGCCCCCAACAGCGCCCCTATGCCAGACCATTTGTCATTGGTGCTAATTACCAAACCTGTCCATCAGGTTTGCGGGACAAACTGTTTCTTGATTCTTCTCAACGTTCCACTTTTAGAAAAAAACTTATTGATTTAGGAATAAACCAAACCCTTATCATTTCCACGTGTGACCGAGTCGAGGTGTTTGGCTGTCATGAAATGGCAGAAGAAACCTGCCTAACCATTCAAAATATGTTCATTGAACATGCCCCAGCCACCCGAAAAGAGGCAACTGACGTCTTCGCTCGTCGTTATGATGATGATGCTATCCTTCATTTATTTAACATATGTTGCGCCCTTCATAGCCA
>CBFCZA010000249.1:0-4985 GCA_965602285.1 uncultured Curvivirga sp.
TTCCCAAAGGCGACGCATCAATTCCATTTCAATATAAAGGGATAATTTAATACGCCATGCCCAGCGCGCTGTATCCAATAACCATTTATCAGCGGCACGCCCTTCATCTTT
This sequence comes from uncultured Curvivirga sp., assembly GCA_965602285.1. GTDB lineage: Bacteria > Pseudomonadota > Alphaproteobacteria > UBA8366 > Aestuariispiraceae > Curvivirga. Next base: position 112 of record CBFCZA010000249.1, read on the forward strand.
AATCCCGAAATGCAGTGCGATCCGCATTTCACAAGGATGGGGCGTTGTACGATCTTCTGGATCCCCCACCACAAGAGAGACATGCAAAATTTCTTCTTTGCGCCCACGAAAAATAGCAAGAGCGCGATGCGATGGCACTTTCTTTACGGGTTCAGCATAATCGAAATAATCTGCAAATTTGGCACCTGCGGCTTCTTTTCCTACAACTACCTTAGATACAAGGCGTGCTTCATCCCAGATATAATCGCGCAGCTTACCAACAAGGCCTGCATCTTCTGAAAAACGCTCCACTAATATTTGTCGTGCACCATCTAAAGCAGCCTTTGCATCGGTAATATTTTTTTCTGCATCGATATACTTTGTAGCTTCATTTTCTGGGTTAAGCGTAGGCGTTGAAAATAAATCATTCGCCAAGGGCTCTAATCCAGCCTCCCTTGCAATCTGTGCTTTCGTGCGACGTTTAGGCTTATAAGGAAGATATAAATCTTCTAAAACAGACTTGCTATCTGCGGCTTCTATGGAATGACGCAACGCATCTTCAAGCTTACCTTGTTCATCAATGGATTTCAGGATCGTTTCACGGCGGCTATCTAGTTCTCGAAGGTAATTAAGACGCTCCTCTAACTTACGAAGCTGGATATCATCTAGACCACCTGTCACTTCTTTTCTATAACGCGCCACAAAAGGAACCGTCGCACCACCATCAAGAAGTTCAATAACAGAAGCAACCTGTGCATCACGAACATCTAACTCTTTAGCAAGGCGAATAGTAAGGGGCAATATAGCCATAAGTGTCTCTCCAGATCTTCAAAATTTATTATAATTAATCTAGCCTTTGTGGGGAAGATTCGTAATCCACACAAGAAGCTTGATTTAGAAGGATGCTCTTTTACTATGCGCCCTATGAAAATGAACATAGACACTCTTCCGATTAATGACGCGATCCCCTCTTTGCTCTCTGTATTGCAGGCAGGCAACCGTGCAGTGGTTCAAGCCCCACCTGGTGCGGGAAAAACCACGGCAATTCCCTTGGCCCTGCTTAAAGAGGATTGGGCAAAGAACGGTAAAATTCTTATGCTAGAACCAAGACGCCTAGCCGCACGTTCAGCCGCACGTCACATGGCGAGCCTACTTGGCCAAAAAGTTGGGGAAACTGTTGGATATCGTGTTCAAATGGACAATTGCATCAGTGACAAAACGCGTATTGAAATTCTAACGGAAGGCATTCTTACAAGACGCCTACAAAGCGACCCTGAACTTGAAGGCATCAACGCGATCATCTTCGATGAATATCATGAACGTAGTTTACAAGCAGACCTAGGACTTGCCCTTTCCCTAGATTGTCAGGAAGGCTTAAGAGAAGACCTAAAACTTATTGTTATGTCCGCCACATTAGATGGCGACGCGATTTCAGCCCTTCTAGATGATGCCCCAATCATTAGTAGTGAAGGTCGTGCCTTCCCCGTTGATACTAAATATTTAGGTAAGCCCGAACAGTTACACTACGGACGCCCTGATATCGTTGGCGCTACCACAAAGGCAATACGCAAAGCCCTAAAAGAAGAAACAGGAAGCTTACTTATATTCCTTCCCGGTGAAGGTGAGATACGAAAGGTAGAGGCTGAGCTAAAATCAACAAAGCTTCCAAATCATATTCAGGTAACGCCTCTTTTCGGTGCAATGCCCCTTGCAGAACAAGACAAAGCCATACGCCCAACGATAGAGGGGGAACGTAAAATCGTTCTTGCAACGAATATCGCAGAAACAAGCCTTACCATTAATGGAATTCGTGTGGTCATAGACAGCGGGTTTAAGCGCATTGCAAAATATAACCCAAGTAACGGTTTAACCCATTTAGAAACAAAGATGATTTCTATTGCATCTGCCACACAACGCCAAGGTCGCGCAGGCCGTGTTGAGGCGGGCATTTGTTATCGCCTTTGGGATAAAAATAACGAGGGGGCAATGAGCCCTTTTGACAGTCCAGAAATTATTGAAGCAGACTTATCTAGCCTTGCCCTAGATTTAGCAAATTGGGGTTTAGTTGATACTAAGCAGCTAAAATGGTTAGACAGTCCAAACCCTGCCCTATTAAGCCAAGCCCGTGACTTGCTTTATCAACTGGGTGCTATTGATCAAGAATATCATATCACCGCCCATGGACAAACATTATCACGCCTTCCCATGCATCCGCGATTAGGTCATATGATATTAAAAGGTCAAGAGGTCGGCTTTGCCAAGGAAGCATGTGACATAGCTGCATTACTGAGCGAAAGAGATCTGATCAAAGACAGAAAAAAATGTGATTTTAGATTAAGGGTAGAAAGCCTTCCTCATCATCCATTTGGTAAAAGAATCAGAGCCCTCTCATCCCATTGGTTCAAGCGATTACCAAAATCCAACATGCCTAAGTCATCCACATTATTGGAATATCCTGATAGCATCACAGGGCTACTTCTCTCGCTCGCCTATCCTGATCGTATAGCTCTTCGTCGGCAAGGGGCAGATGCACGATATCAACTGGCTAATAATCGTGGGGCGAAACTAGATGAACTTGATAAATTATCAACAGAACCCTGCCTTTGTGTGGCAGACTTATCTGGTGACGGTCGTGATAGCTTCATCCGAATGGGTGCCCCCATCGAATTACCAGCCTTAAAAGAATTCTATGAGGATAATTTAGATCGAGGGACCTTTGCCCAATGGGACAAAAGAACACGCTCCATCAAGGCACGAACACAATTAAGGTTAGGCTCGCTTATCCTACAAGATGCTCCAAGTGAGAATTTACCAAGTGATCAGATTGAGTCCGCCTTATTTACTGGCATTCGTGATTTAGGAATTGCTAGCTTACCATGGAAAAAAGAAAGCCTAGATTATCTTCAACGTTTACGGGTTGCACATCATCTATCGCCTAATGATTGGCCAGATGTAAGTGATGACAACCTCCTCAATACCCTAGAAACATGGTTAGCCCCGTTTCTATCCAGCCATATAGATAAATGCAGGAAGATAGAGGACTTAAGGTCTTTAGATTTAAAGGCACCTTTGATTGCTTTGTTAGATTGGCCGCAACAACAAACCTTGGAAAAATTTGTCCCAACCCACTGGCCTGTTCCAAGTGGGTCCAACATCAAGATAGATTACACCATCCCTGATACGCCCGTTTTAGCCGTTAAATTACAAGAAATGTTTGGAGCTACAGAAACACCAAAAATTGGTGGGGGGAAATGTGCCTTAACTTTGCATCTTTTAAGCCCAGCAAGAAGGCCGTTGCAAATTACGCAAAATTTAGAAAGCTTCTGGTCTGATAGTTATCATGCTGTCAAAGCAGAAATGAAAGGCAGATATCCAAGACACCCTTGGCCTGACGATCCTATGTCGCACCAAGCAACTGCAAAAATTAAAAAGAAACTAGTCTAGACTTTGTCGCATAAACAAGACACAGCCCAGAATAATGTCGACCGTATTTCCGTCACTTGAAAGCGGTAGAAGCAATCGATCATATTGCACATAATCTTTGTTCATCCACGATCCATCATATTCTGAATATGCAGGTGTTATATTATTACAAACATCTTCACATTCGGCGCGCAGTATATCGATTTTATCAGACCTAAATATGTCTTTAAACATCATACCTGTATAATCTTCGCCAGCGATTTTCACCAATAATGTTCCATGCAATCGCATTTTGAAATCCAATGGATCACGTAAAACATCATACATTAAGATTGTTGGCAAAAGGTGAAAAAAATCGATTGGATCAATATCTTTGCGTGAAGGGGCTTTTCGGTCGCCTTTTTTGGCAAGCCAGTAGTCATATAAGAACTGATGTCCTTCATTCTTAAAATGCATATTTTCCCGAAAACTCATAAAAACCACTAACATACTTGGGCGTAAAAACTGATATTTCATACTTTAAAGAAAGTATATATCTTGGCACTAAGCACCAATGGCCCTTGATATAGAGATTACAATAAATTTACGCAATGGTGTTATTTAAGTTTTCATACAACCTGAAATCCATGGGCATATGGATCACGATCATCAATATAGATCGTATTTAATCCATGCACCCGTGCCCAACCACGGATCGTTGGAATGATTGCCTCATACGCCCCTACTTTTGTCTTCTCAGTAGCAGACCCAATAAACATCGACCCAATAATACTTTCATGGACGAACTCTTCCCCAACTTCAAGAAGTCCTTTCGCAACACGTTGCGCCATACGTGCAGACGTTCCCGTTCCACAAGGGGATCGATCAATCGCCTTATCACCATAAAAAACAGCGTTCCTAGCATGGGCTTCTGGCTGTGTAGGCTCACCCGTCCATTGGATATGTGATAGGCCGTTAATTGTTGGGTTCTCTGGATGTATGAATTCATAACGTTCATTCAAGGCAACACGTAATTTAAGGCTTAAACGAATAAGATCACCGCCCGTAAAGTCCGCCATATCCCTAAAGTTATCTTGTGGACCAACAATGGCATAAAAATTCCCGCCATAGGCTACATCAACCTTTAATGGCCCTAACTCTGGACAATCAATATCGAGCCCCTCAGAATGAAGAAAGCTTGCTACATTTCGAAGCCTTACCCAATCCACTAAGCCATCATCATTCATTTCATAATCAGCAATGACCAAACCAGCAGGCGTATCAAGTCTTAATACGCCCGGTTCCTTGGGGGTTACTAACCCATGTTCTAATGCAATTGTTACTGTACCAATAGTTCCATGCCCACACATTGGTAAACAACCACTTGTTTCTATAAACAAAATCCCAACATCACAATCATCGCGACAGGGTGGATATAATATAGAACCTGACATCATATCATGACCACGTGGTTCGAACATTAGACCTGTTCT
>CBFCZA010000250.1:0-4960 GCA_965602285.1 uncultured Curvivirga sp.
CTATAGCATTGTTATTTTCGTATTTTGTGTTTTTTTCTAATGCTACGGCATCTTCTGCCGGAAGATTTCGTGCCTGCTTAAACCAAGGTAACGTCCCAAAGTTTACAAGCCCCGTATGATCCTTCAATATTTCATGGGCAGATTCAAATAAGGTTACATCACCTCTGAATTTATTAATGATATAGCCTTTAAGCAGTTTTTTTTCTAAGTCTGACAAAAGGTGATGCGTACCAACGATACTTGCAATCACTCCGCCTCTATCAATGTCTGATACTAATATGACAGGAATATTTGCAGCCTCAGCAAAACCCATATTCGCAATGTCAGCAGCGCGCAAATTCACTTCCGCAGGGCTACCAGCCCCTTCAATTAAGACAATATCAACATCTTCCCCTAATCGATCAAAGCTTTCTAAGACCTTAGGCAATAATTTAGATTTTAATGTATAATAATCACGGGCCTTGGCTGTTGTCATAACTTTACCTTGAACAACGACCTGTGATCCCATGTCACTTTGCGGCTTTAACAAAACGGGGTTCATATGAACAGTAGGTTTGACCCCACAAGCACGTGCTTGAAGGGCTTGGGCACGACCGATTTCTCCGCCATCAGAAGTAACGGCTGCATTATTTGACATATTTTGTGGTTTAAAAGGGCGGACAGTGTAACCCCGCCGAACCAAAGCACGGCAAAGACCAGCCACCATCATAGACTTCCCCACGTCTGAACCCGTGCCTTGAAACATCAAGGACATGGGTTTCTTTGGCAATCCAGCAGGGTCATTCATTTTGACTGCCATTAGAAAATATTCCGTCTATATGTGTAGAGAGGAACTAATTATTCCAAAGGTTCCATTGGGATAGAGGCTAAAAGCGCACGCAGCTTATCAGCAGCAGGGTTGCTATATTTCCCATTCAAAATGATCTCGTCTGAATGTGCGCCTTCTTCATAAAATGCAGCATTGGCTTCTTCATCTTCCCAAATAGCCGCCCCTTCAATAGAAGCCCCAATAAAGCCGCCTTTATTCACAGAGAATGAATAGACATCGGCTTTTAAATTCGTTGTAGTCGTGCCTTCCATACCTTCACCAACAGGGCCTATTGCGGCACTTAATTCGCCACCAAGGGTAACTTTATCATTTAGAATTGCCGTCAGACCCTTCCCATTTTGAATGGTCAGCATTAATTCTGACTTACGTGCCCCAAACTGTATGCCAAAACTACCTGCACCCACATCAAAAAAAGCTGGGTAGCTCCACTCTCCATTACTGGCACGGGCCATAATAATGCCACTACCACCTTCACCACCGATGAAGAAGGCACCTTTTAAAATCTCAGGGGAGATGAAAACAGCTTTTGCGGCTTTTAAATATTTTAAGGCAATCGCGCCTGTATGTTCACTTGCAAGAATTTTTTCAATCGTGAAATAAGATTCTTCCACCAATTCGATAGCATCTTTTTTGGCATCCGCCACAGCAAAAGAAGTCCCCAGCATCAAAACCAAAACACTAGCAACGACCAATTTTAACTGTTTTAACATCTTAGAGAACATGCGCCTAATCCTAACAATATACGAATATGACATTAGTATCTTCTGATTCGGATTAAAATTCAATGCCAAGCTGCGCTTTGTAACCACCGCGGAAATGATGTTTTACCATTGTCATTTCTGTAACCATATCAGCGATTTCAATAAGCTCTTCCTTGGCATTTCGTCCAGTAACAACCACATGTAAATTTTCTGGTTTGTTTTTTAAAGTACTGATTATTTCTTCCATTGGTAAATAATCATATCGCATCACGATATTTAATTCATCCAAGATCACCATATCATACTCAGGGTTATTAATAGCCTCTTTTGCATAGTCCCACGCACCACGGGCTGCTGCGATATCACGCTCTCTATCTTGTGTATCCCACGTAAAACCTTCACCCATTGCCTTCATCACACATAAGTCAGGGAATTTTTCTAAGATATTTTTTTCACCTGTAGACCAAGCACCTTTGACAAATTGAACGATGCAAATCTTCATTCCATTTCCAATAGCACGGGTTGCAAGCCCCATAGCAGCTGTGGTTTTGCCTTTACCTTTGCCCGTATGCACCATCAAAAGACCACCAGTAAGGGTCTTGGTTGCAATCATTTTGTCACGCGCAGCTTTTTTCTTTGCCATTTTCTCTGCGTGACGTTTATTGATTTGCTCTTCTGTCATTCCATCGGTTTTCATGGGCTAGGCTCCCTTATATGGATTATGATTTACTTCTACATTTGGCTTAATCTTGTTTGCTATGAAAGGAAAGAAAATTCTCTTCATCAACAAATCTCTATAGCTATGCAAGAAACCATCGCCTATATTGGCTTTTAATTCAATAAAAACTTAATAGTTTAATGGGGCCAATATGCGTCGAATAGATAAAGCGGCATTATTACCAATTGCAGTAGATAAAGATGCAAATGAACCATTGCATCGCCAATTATATACCCAATTAAGAGAGATGATTTTAACGCATCGTCTCTCTGCTGGAGAGAGGTTACCATCAACCCGCAGTCTTGCAAAAGATCTAGAGCTCTCCAGAAATACAGTTGCCTCTGCTTTTGATCAATTATTGGCAGAAGGATATTTAGAAGGCCGTGTTGGCGCAGGGTCATACGTCTCAACAGACCTTCCAGATGACCATCCAGATTCTTATGACAGTCCCCAACATGACCCTAATGTTATTAGACGTGGCCTTTCTAAGCGTGGAGATCGCCTTGCTGCCCTTTGGCGAAACCGTGGAAAACGTACCCCTGCTTTTGCACCGGGGTTACCAGCCGTCGATGAATTTCCTTTCGATGTCTGGTCCCGCCTTATGGCAAAAGCATGGCGAAATCCCCCTATTGAGCTTCTGGCCCATTCAGAACCAGCTGGTTATCGTCCTTTGCGTGAAGCCATTGCAAAATATCTTAGAACAGCCCGCGCAGTAAGATGCCGCGCAGATCAGGTCATTATTGTTTCTGGTGCACAACAAGCCATCGGTCTTGCTGCACATGTATTACTAGATGACGGTGATCCTGCCCTTATTGAAGAACCGGGATATCCGGGGATTCGTGGGGCATTAATGGCAGCAGGCGCGCAACTTATTCCCGTTCCTGTGGATGGAGAAGGTCTAGAGATCGACAAAGGGGAGATTATGGCACCAGAAGCTAAGCTGGTTTGTGTTGCCCCATCCCATCAATATCCGTTGGGTGTCACAATGACCCTATCACGGCGCTTAAAACTATTAGAATGGGCCTCAAGAAAAGACGGTTGGGTCATTGAAGATGATTATGATAGTGAGTTTCGCTACTCTGGTCGTCCACTGGCGTCTCTTCAAGGGTTAGATAGTGACAATCGTGTCGTTTATGTGGGTAGCTTCTCTAAAGTAATGTTTCCGAGTTTAAGATTAGGCTATCTGGTGGTTCCTGAAGATTTAACAGATTCATTTAGAATGGCACGTGCCGCCCTTGATGATCACCCTAGCACCATTGCCCAACCAGCCCTTGCACGGTTTATTGAGGAAGGCTATTTCACAGCCCATCTTCGTCGAATGCGTAAATTATATGACGCAAGAAGAACGGCCCTTTGTTCTATTATAGAAACACATATGGCGGACCTAGTGACCATTGAATCTGCCGAAGCAGGCATGCATCTTTTGGCTAGATTCACCGAAACATTACGTAAAAAAACAACCGATACAGAAGTTGTAGAGCGCGCACGCGAAGCAGGGATTTCAGTAACCCCGTTATCCGCGTTTCATTATTCTGGAAACACACATGCAGCCAATAATGCCCAAGGGTTACTTCTTGGATATGCGGCGGTAAAAGAGGATGATATGGAGAAAGCTATTTTAAAATTGAAAGATGCCATATTGGATTTTTAAAAGTAGGCATAAAAATAGCCCTGCATCAACTTAACGACACAGGGCTATTGTTTATTATTCTATATCTAAGATCTATTAGTTACTATCAGATCCAAAAAGATTATTTAAGGCGCCAGTTGCATCCTTTACAGCATCGCCAATGGCTTCACCACCAGCTTCGCCCAATGCGCCACTTTCTTTAACAAGGTCTTTTGCCACATCACCAATACCACCAAGGTCGATTTTTCCTGCAGCAGCAGAAATATCAGTCATCCAGCTATCAAGGATTTGTGTTGCTGCTTCGGAGGCTGTTTCACCACCCTCTTCTTTACCAATATCAGTTAAATGAATGTCAGGAACAGTAATGCCCATGGTTTTACCTGATAAGATTTTAGCACTTAATGATGCTTGTGTATTCCGAATATAAACATGCTCAATAATGAACTTTTGTTCTTCACCTGCCTTTGCATCACTCTCGGCTTCATTTGAAGGTTGCTCAGATGTGCCACCAGTTAAACTATTCACATAAGATTCAACATTTTTTTGAATAGTATCAATATTGCTGCCATCCCCGCCTAATTCATAAATCACAGCAGGAGAATCTATTGAAATCTCTTTAATGACAATCACATCACCTGTCACCGTCGTGGGATCCATAACAATAGAGATTCCACCCAAGGACATAGCATAATCTGTCTCAAATCCTGCTGGGTTTCCAACGACAAGCGATGAAAGGCTTGCCTTGCCATTGGCAGGGTCAATGTCTGCCTCGCCTAAAGTCACTGAAACTTGCGTAACATCAGAACCAACCGTTTCGATCGCTTCTTTCACATATTCATCTAAGTTCGAAAGGATAAAAGCAATGCCACCGACAAAAACCAAAACTACTAGTATTAAAGCTATGAGAATTTTCTTCATAGAACTTCTCCTAAAGAGTGCAAATTTTTTAAATCTTAAAATATTCTATCAAAGTTTTATTTTTATTGCATTTCAAAAAGCTGTTTTGATAGTCATTTAATTCCAAATGCTTAACAAAGTGTTAACAAATAGTTTGTGAATGCAAGTGCTATTTCATTTTTCTT
>CBFCZA010000251.1:0-4951 GCA_965602285.1 uncultured Curvivirga sp.
GATGCATTAGTACCTGTTTCGGCAAGGGAAACTTTTAGGGCTAACAAAAACCGACTTAATTCACCCCCAGAAGCCACTTTGTTTAACGGGCCGGCAGGTGCACCGGGGTTCGTTGCAATCTGGAAGGCTATACGGTCTTTGCCAAAGGCCGTCCATTCATGTTCTGCTAATGGGGTGAGGGTGGTTTCAAAGCGTGCCTTGTCTAGTTTAAGCGGTGGCAGTTCGTTATTCACCGCCTTATTGAGTTGCGCGGCTTTCTTTGTTCTGATGTCAGAAAGGTTGTCTGCAATTTTGAGATAATTTTCTTTGCTTTCAGTGACCTGTTTTTCAAGGGCTAGCATATTATTTTCTGTATCATCAATAAGGGCGAGGCTTTGGCGAAGGCGGGCTAGTACGTCAGGTAGCTCGTGGGGTTGAACATTATGCTTACGAGCTAAGTCCCTCAAGGCGAATAGCCGTTCCTCTACGTCATTGAGACGCATATCGTTCGATGTTATTTCATGGGCTGCATTATTGAGTTCATTCATAGCCTCTTGAATTTCAACACTGGCCCGGTCTAATGCTGCTATGGCTGTATCTAACTGGGAATCTGCCTTGTCAGAAATACGATCGAGGGCTTTTTGCGCATCCCTTAACTTATCGTCTGCCCCATGTTTATTGTTAAGGCTGGTCATCGCGCTACTGATTGCTGCGGTTAACTTCTCTGCATTTTGTAATAAAGAGCGCTCTTTATCCAGCATCTCTTCTTCACCATCATCTGGGGCAAATCGTTCCAACTCTTCTAAGGTATGGCGTAAATAGGCTTCGTCTTCTCTGGCTTTATCTGCATCCTCTACCGCTTGACGTAAGGCTTTTACAGCTTTTTTCCAACAGGAAAATGCAACGGCACATCCTTGTCGCTTATCATTAATCGCCGCAAAGTTATCCAAGACATCAATATGGGTGGAAGCATCCATCAAACCATGTTGGTCAAATTGCCCTTGTATTTCAACCAGCGTGTCCCCGAGTTGACGTAATAGCCCAACGCTTACTGGTTGGTCATTCACATAAGCACGGCTGCGTCCGTCAGATTTCAGTATTCTGCGTAAAATCAGTTGGCCATCCACATCTAAGCCATGTTCAGCTAGGATGCCATAGGTTGCATGTTGATCATGAAGTTGGAAGCTGGCGGTTACAATTGCCTGTTCACATCCGTGCCGAACAAGGCGTGCTTCTGCGCGGGCACCTAAGGCTAGGCCAAGTGAATCAAGTAATATCGATTTACCTGCGCCTGTTTCACCTGTCAGGACTGATAGACTTTCATCAAAACCTAAATCTAGTTTATCGATAAGAACTACGTCACGTATAGAAAGATCTGTCAGCATAGCCAATCCCAAAAATTATAATCTAAATCAGCATATCATATATTGCTTTAGATGTACTGTGTTAGGGAATTTAAAACACCCAATCCCACGCATCTTCCATCCAAGATTGGTTGTTATAGGCAGGGCTTGTTCCATCAAGTAGTTCGAAAGAGGCTTTATACCATTTACTGCTAGGGAAGTTATGACCTAACACTGCTGCTGCCATTTGTGCCTCTTGTGAAATGCCTAATGAAATATAGCATTCTACCAACCTATGTAGGGCTTCTTGGACATGGGTTGTCGTTTGAAAGCGTCCAACAACAGTTTTAAAACGATTGATAGCGGCCGTATATTCGTTACGGGAAAGATAATAGCGACCAACAGCCATCTCTTTACCGGCTAAATGATCTTTTGCAAGATCAATCTTTAAGCGCGTATCACGTGCATAGGCTGTGTCAGGGTAACGACGAAGAACGTCCTCTAATGCTTGTAAGGCAAGTTTAGTGATACGTTGATCCCGTTCAATATCTACAATTTGTTCGTAATATGTGATCGCCCGAAGGTAAAAGGCATATGGTGTATCTTTATTGCCCGGATGCAATTCAATGAATCGATCAATGGCAAGAATTGCTTCGTCATAATCATCACGAAGGTAGTACACATAAGCAGTCATTAATTGTGCTTTAGTCGCCCAAATGGAATAGGGGTGCTGACGGTCAACTTCATTAAAGGCCCCAATGGATAGGCGATATTCATTTTGCCCTAGAAGATTCATTGCATCATTATAGAGTTCTTCTACAGGGTCCTCGCGATATACTTCTGCTTCTTCGTCGCTGCTGCAACCCGCCAATAACAAGCTGGCAACAAGGCCTAATGCTAGTAGTGTTCTTTGAGAGCATTTCCAGATGATGTCTTTATAAATCATTTCAACCCAATTCCCAGTATTCAATTCCCAGCACATTGATTAACATTCAATGTTTAGAATACTACTGTAATCCAACACGGTAGTTAATTTAATTTTATCACGTATTTTTACGCATAAAAAAGCCTGACATTATATAAATAAGTCAGGCTAAAATTGTTAATCATCTATGTCCTATTTAGCAAGTAGAAGAACAGTGAAACACGTATTTTTTTGAATTTTAATGAAGTAAATTAATCACCAACAGCCTGTAATAACGCAGGGGCAGGGGCTACATCGGAAACATTTACTAATTCCCAGTTTTCTTCATTTGAAAATAATTCACGTAATAAAGCATTATTTAAGGCATGCCCACCTTTGAAACCGCAGAAGTGACCAATTAGATTTGCACCTGCTAGGGATAGATCACCAATGCAATCTAAAATTTTATGGCGTACAAATTCGTTACTATAACGAAGGCCTTCTTCATTCATGACACGATCGCCATCTAAACCAACAGCGTTATCAAGACTAGCACCACGGGCTAGGCCCATTTTACGGAGCATTTCAACATCTTGGACAGATCCAAAAGTTCTGGCGCGGCAAATGTCATTTTTGAAGCTTTCTGAAGAAACGCTAACAAACATATCTTGCTGACCAATTGCCTTATTGTCAAAATCAATCCCTAGACTGATTGTGAAGTCATCAGAAGGCTCAAGTGTCGCAACAGAATCACCGTTTTGAACAGATACTTTTTGTTTAACAACGATAACTTGACGCATCGCGCTTTGATCAAGAATACCAGCACATTCGATTAAAAATACAAATGGTTCTGAACTTCCATCCATAACAGGAACTTCAGCGCCATCAATTTCAATGCTGACGTTATCAAGGCCACAGCCTGCAATTGCTGCCATTAGATGTTCAATTGTTCCAATTGATACATCGTGTTCATTACTGATCTTAGTACAAAGACGTGTGTCTGTTACGTTATCAAAGCGTGCAAGGATTTCCCCTGTACCTTCAGTCACATCTGTACGGATGAATTTAACGCCAGAATTTGCGGGGGCAGATTTCATAGTAAGAGAGATATTTGCGCCAGAATGCAAGCCAACACCATTGCAATGAATGGTATTTTTCAATGTAGTCTGGTTTATACGACCTATTGTGTCGTTTTGAACTGACCCATTGCTAGAAGTATTTGTAAAGTGCATTCCGTCAAGCATTCTTGCTAAACTCCAAATTTTGTTATTAAGAGAGAAACCGTTAAAAGTCTCTAACCTATTTCTTTATGCTCCTTTTTTAACAAGCCCACCGTCAAGAAACAAATCACTTACTGTTACGATTTGTTGCAAAATATGGTTTTTGAGAAATTACTTAGGAAATAAAAATAGGGAGGCCAGATGGCGCTCCCTATTTTAGCAACTGAAAAGCGCTCTTACGCAAGAGGCTGATATGCAAACACTTTAGTTTGCTTGGCGTCTTAAGAAAGAAGGAATTTCAAGTAATTCTTCTTCTGCTTTTGACATGCCATTTGCATCCTCAGGCCCTTTTTCTACGTTTGTAGATGGTGTAGGGCGTGCGCTTGTAGGATGAGACAGTATGTCAGCTTGTTCGTCTTCTTTAAAGAATAGGCGACGGAAACGGCTTCTTGTTTTAGACTTATCTGCTTGTGCTGACACTTGCTCTGCAGGACGTTCTATAGATGCTGTGATTTTAGCTTCTTTAGTGGCCTGTGCATTTGCAAAGTCAGCTTCAGCGAAAGGGTCTAGCCCGCTTTCGTCATCTTCTTGATGGTTACTTTCATAATCACGCGCTTTCGCAGGTTCCCCAGGAATGAAGCTGTCTTTTGGTGTAGCTGTCATTGGGTTTTTACGTAATGGGCGCGTCTCATTTGCCTCATCTTGTGGAAGTGGGCGAAGGATTGGTGCCATTTCTGCCTGAGCAGGGGGTTCCATTTCCTCTGTTAATTCCAATTCTGCAGTCGTATCTTGTTGTTCTTCGTCATCTACAAAAGCATTTGTTTCTTCTACTTCATAAGGCGTTGGTTGATGATCTTCTTCAGCATAATCCTCAGACGCTGTTTGAAGGGCTTCAAATGCTTTGTCCAATGCGTGACTAACAGCTTCATCTGTTTCGATTTCTGAAGCAACTGTTTCCGAAGTCATTTGACCTAGGATATCTTCCAATGGATTGGTTGTTGCTGCGGCTGATTCTGCTACTTCTAAATTAGGTTCGCTTGGCATGTCGGGAATGCTTGTCGTGCTACGTGCGGTACGGCCAGAACCCATTGCAGGCATTGCAGGGCGTGGTGCTACGTCGGCTTCTGCATCGATACCTGTTGCAACAACAGACACACGCATTTTGCCAGAAAGGCTTTCATCGAATGTAGAGCCAAAGATGATATTTGCATCTGGATCTACTTCGGTACGAACGCGATTGGCTGCTTCATCAACTTCAAACAGGGTCATGTCTGATCCGCCTGTGATATTGATTAAGATGCCACGTGCGCCAGCCATAGAAACGTCTTCTAATAATGGGTTGGAGATCGCAGCTTCTGCAGCTGTGATAGCACGGCTTTCGCCTTCTGCTTCACCGGTTCCCATCATGGCTTTACCCATTTCGCTCATTACTGTGCGAATATCGGAGAAATCCAAGTTGATCAAGCCTGGCATGATCATAAGGTCAGTTACACCACGAACACCTG
>CBFCZA010000252.1:0-4945 GCA_965602285.1 uncultured Curvivirga sp.
CTTATCTACGCAAAAAACGCTTGGTTATGTGGGTTTAAATAACAACGCAGCAGGAAGAACCGCGGCTTATGTCTTCAACCTGATTGCCAATACTGATAACGCAGAAATTGCATTATTCGAAGGCAGCCTAGACCTTGCCTATGCAGATCACCAAGAAAGAGAATTCGGATTTTACGATGCCCTGAGGGAGTATAATCCAACCCTACAAGTGATCGGAAAGTGGGCTACACAAGACAACCATGAAGAGGCCTATAGCAAAGCAAGAGAAGTAATAGAGACCCACCCAAACCTTAAAGGATTCTACAGCGTTGGGGGTGGTGCGCGCGGTATTGGACGTGCCTTACGTGACACAAAGAAAGATAAAGACATCATCTTCATTTGCCACGAAGTAACCAGATACACCCGTGACTTCCTGCTGGATGGCACCCTAAACGCCATTATAAATCAAGACCCCGCACGCGAAGCAGAAGCGGCCATTAGACTACTTGTTGATTATAATCGTGGAAATAACATTCAAAATACGCAAATCCATATCCCTACGGAGATATATTTTCGCGAAAACCTTCCTTAAATAAAAGAAGGTTTTCCATGTCCCCTTCATTTGTTTCAAAACCAAAAAAAGCTCACTTTGGCACATTGCTGTCAGGACAGGATGTTAACCAATTCACCCTAGATTCTGGTAATGGGTGCCAAGTTAAAATTTCCGAATTTGGGGCTGCAATCACATCCATTCTTTTGACAAATCATCTGGGCAAAATACAGGAAGTTTGCTTAGGATATAATAACTTAGAAAGCTACGTTAATGACACTGAAAGCATGGGTGCCACAGTTGGAAGATACGCAAACCGTATCGCGAACAGCCGATTTGACCTGAATGGAAAAACTTATCCTCTTTCATCTAACATCCCCCCCCATCAAATTCATGGCGGCAATGGCGGCTTTGGTAAACAATTTTGGGCAGGTAGAATTGTATGTGAAACATCTGTATCCTTTACCTACACCAGCCCCGATGGTGAAATGGGATATCCCGGCGAATTGGAATGTGAAACTCTTTATACGCTAACATCTGACAATGTCTTGCAGATTAAATATCAAGCCCGCACAGACAAAGATACTTATGTAAACCTGACCAATCATGCTTATTTTAATCTTGGGTCAAAGGTTGATATTCAGGATCATTTAATCCTTATCAACAGCCAAAGTATCACGCCCTTGGATCCAAACTTCCTCGTTACCGGCGAAATTCAAAGCACCCTAGGCAGTCCTTTTGACCTTAAAAAGCCAACAGCTATTGGCGAAGGATTAAAACAGCCTAACCATCCAATGCGTGGTGTGGGTGGTTATGACATTAACTATGTAATTGGCGATAATGATGGATATTTAAAACATCATGCAACCGCCTTTTCAACGGACAGCCACATAGAACTTCAAGTTCACAGCACCCAACCTTGTCTACAATTTTATACGGGAAATAACCTCACTAATATAAAGGGAAGAAATGGTAACGCCCTCCCTACCCATGGCGCGTTTTGTCTAGAAGCTCAAGATTATCCAAATGGAATGAATATGAAAAACTTCCCAACCAAACCTTTAAAGGTTGGCGAGGTCTACCAACAAACTATCGAATATAGATTTTCAATATAAGGTAAAAGTTTATGAAACAAACAACACCAACAATCGACTGTATTTGGGACGGAAAAGCTCTATTGGGTGAAGGCCCTTTATATTCTCCGAAAAGCCATAGCCTTTATTGGGTTGATATAAATGGATGCCGTTTTTATCAGATGGATTTAGAAACGAACAAAATCCAAACTTATAAAACGCCAAGTCCAATCGGCTGGATTCATGAGCGTCAAAATGGTGGTATAATTTGCGGTTTAAAAACAGGTTTCGCATTCTATAACACTGTTAATTCAGAGATCACCCCCCTCTTCAACCCTGAAGAAGCATCACCTAACATCAGATTGAATGACGCTAAAGTCGACAGCCGTGGCTATATTTGGGCAGGCAGCATGGATGAAACTGAATGTGACGCTTCAGGTTCCCTCTATCGTCTTGCACCCGATTTATCTTGCGAAAAAATGGACGACGGATATGTAATTTCAAACGGCCCTGCCCTCAGTCCAGATGAGAAGACATTATATCATACATGTTCTACCGCCAGAAAAATTTTTGCCTTCGACCTAAATGGCGAAGGGTTGATTTCGAACAAGCGTCTTCACATTCAATTTGAGGAGAAAGACGGCTATCCTGATGGAATGACATGCGACAATGAAGGTGGCCTTTGGGTTGCTCATTGGGGAGGCTGGCGCATAAGCCGTTTCCAATCAAACGGTCAGCTTGATTTCGAAATTGAAATGCCTGTCTCGCAACCAACCAGTATTTGTTTTGGTGGGGCGAATCTCGATGAAATCTACGTAACATCCGCCTCAATCGAACTCACTGAAGAAGAATTATCAAAACAGCCGCACGCAGGTGGCTTGTTCAAACTTAAAACAGGTCATGTGGGTTTACCTCAAAATCTATTTGCAGGATAAAGGTACTTAAAATGCTTGAAAATAAAACAATTATAGTAAGCGGATCTTCCTCTGGTATTGGTTTAGCAATAGCAAAAAACTGTTTGGACCAAGGCGCAGAAGTACTTTTACATGGCACTAGAACAGGACAACTTGAAAAACTTTCAGAAGAACTTGGCCCAAAATGCCACTGGATTAGTTGTGACCTTCAAGATCCTGACGCCGGCAAGATTATTGTTCACGGCGCCCTTGAAAAATTTGGGAAACTGGATGGTCTTGTCAATAATGCAGGCATGTTCCCACGTAGTAACATCGCACAAGTCACGGCAGATAGCTTTGATAAGGTCTTTGCGGTAAATGTACGCGCACCAATGATGCTTTGTCAGGCAGCGGTACATGCTTTTAGGGATCAAAAATCCATTGGTTCTATCGTCAACATAGGATCAATCAATGCCTATTGCGGACAAACGGATTTACTTATTTATTCCATGTCCAAAGGTGCGCTTATGACCATGACCCGTAATTTGGGTGATAGTTTGGGCACAGAGAAAATTAGAGTGAATCAATTAAATGTTGGCTGGACCCTTACCGATACAGAACATAAAACTCAACTTAATGAAGGCCAACCTGAAGATTGGCTGGATAAAATACCAGCTGCCTTTGCACCCTCTGGTACAATTTTACGCCCTGAAGAAATAGCCCCCCATGCAACCTTCTGGTTATCGGATGTATCCGCACCAGTTTCAGGGCAAGTGGTTGAGGTCGAACAATATCCGATGATTGGGCGCAGTAAAATCGCAGAACGATAGAGCGTTGTTAAACGATTCTCTTGCTTAATAAAAAATCGCAGACGAAGAGGGAGATACTTCGTACTGCGACTTTCTGCCTTAAATTTCAAACAATCAGCGATTAAGTCTTTTCTTAAAACTTAATCCAGTTCCCCCCAGCTTGACTTGATTCTACTGCCTTAGAAATAAAGCGCACACCATCAACACCATCACGAACCGTTGGTACTTGATTTGACGTTTTATTCCCGCCCAGATGATCATGAATTTGATTTGCTATATCATTATAAAGATTGGCAAAACCTTCTAAATACCCTTCTGGATGACCACCGGGTATGCGTGTAACTGCGTTTGCAACATCACTGGCGCTATTGCCGCCCCGGGTGATAAGTCGGGTTGCTCCACCAAAGGGAGAATAATGTAAATAGTTCGGGTCTTCTTGGGACCATTCAAGGCCAGCTTTCTCTCCATAGACACGAATGCGTAGGGCATTTTCATTCCCAGGTGAGACTTGAGAAGACCAGAGCATACCTTTTGCCCCATTATCAAAACGAAGCATCATATGGGCATTGTCATCCAACTGACGTCCTGCCACAAATGTATGTAGGTCAGCTGCAATTTCAGCCACATTCAGTCCCGTCATGAAACGTGCTAGATTATATGCATGAGTTCCAATATCTCCGACACAACCCGCCGGTCCCGATTGTTTTGGATCGGTGCGCCAGTTGGCTTGTTTATTGTCAGCCCCCTCTTCTTTCACCGACAACCAATCTTGTGGATATTCAACTTGAACAACCCGAATTTCACCTAGGTCACCATTCGCAATCATTTCTTTTGCCTGCCGCACCATTGGATAGCCTGTATAGTTATGTGTAACCCCAAAAACTAAACCGGTTTTATCCACTAATGCTGCTAACTCTTCTGCGTCATCCATAGTAGTTGTTAGCGGTTTGTCGCAAATCACATGAATGCCTGCCTCTAGGAAAGCTTTAGCTGCAGAGAAATGAACATGATTTGGCGTTACAATGGAAACCACATCAATACCATCTTCGCGTGATGCTTCAACTTTTGCCATTTCTGTGAAACTGCCATAGGCACGATCATCTGCAATATGAAGTTCTTTGGCAGAAGCCTTTGCTCGTTCAGGATCCGAAGCCAGCGCCCCTGCGACCAATTCATATCGATCATCAATGCGCGCAGCGATACGGTGAACACCACCAATAAAGGCGCCTTGCCCTCCACCGACCATACCTAGGCGTAAACGTCTGTTAGTCATCGATCCGCCCCCTTACCCAATACCAAGAATACGACGGTTTGCTTCGTCATCAGTGCCACCATCTGCAAAATCATCAAAGGCACGTTCCGTAACGCGAATGATATGATCTTCGATAAATTTAGCACCTTCACGTGCACCATCTTCCGGATGCTTCAAGCAACATTCCCATTCCATCACAGCCCAGCCATCGAAATCAGCCGCCGCAAGTTTTGAGAAAATCCCCTTAAAGTCCACTTGCCCATCCCCTAAAGAACGGAAACGCCCAGCCCGATCAACCCAAGGCTGATACCCACTGTAAACGCCTTGTTTAGGGCTAGAATTAAATTCAGCATCCTTTACATGGAACATTTTGATACGATCAGCATATT
>CBFCZA010000253.1:0-4944 GCA_965602285.1 uncultured Curvivirga sp.
TGAATTGAACCCAGACATGGAACCTGAAGGGGAACATTTACGTGAACATATCATGCGGAAATACGGCTCAACACCCGAACAAAGCGTTGCAGCAAGGGATAACCTTACACAAACAGGGTTGGATTTAGGTATCCAGTTTAACTTTTTTGACGACATGCGTATCGTAAATACATTTCAAGCACACCAACTTTTACATTGGGCAAAAGAACAAGGTGCACAAACTAAAATGAAGCTTGCATTGTTTGAAGCATATTTTACCAATCGTGTGGATGTCTCTAATTTGGACAACCTTCTTAAAATAGTTGAAGATTTAGACCTAGATGTAAAAAGCGCCAAAGCGGACCTTCTATCTGGTAAAAACGCTGCTGATATTCGTGCGAAGCAACAGCATTGGCGTGCCTTGGGTATCCAAGGTGTCCCTGCGGTTATTCTGGATAATAAATATCTTATTTCCGGTGCACAGGAACCTGCCTATTTCAAACAAGCCATTGAGCAACTTTTAGAAGAGAAAAAAACCGCTTAATACTTGCCTTTTTGGAGAGCTTAGCCATAGTGCGCCCATGACTGATACCAATTTATCCAAAACATCTACATCTGATTCTGATAGTGCGATACATATTTTTGATCGTAATGTCGTTCGCCTACATCGTGATCGTGCCGCACGCATTGCAACCGCGCGCGATTTTGGTGATGCGAATTTCCTATTCATGGAAGTTGCTGATCGTCTGGTTGATCGTTTACTAGATATCCATCGTGACTTTGATTTGGCTTTAGACGTTGGGTGTCATAGTGGTGAAATCCACCACTGGTTACAAAACCATACCGGTAAAGTGAAACATCTTTTTCAGATGGATATGTCAGAACAATATGCAAAATCCGCCAAACATCGTTCCACAAGTTTTGTTGCAGAAGAAGATTTTTTACCAATCAAGCCTGCCAGTTTAGATTTAATTATCACAAATCTATCCTTACATTGGGTCAACGATCTTCCTTCGGCCATGAAGCATATCCGCGCAGCCCTTAAGCCTGATGGTTTTTTTCTGGGCAGTATGCTTGGCGGGGATAGTTTAATGGAAATGCGCTCTGCCATTATGGAAGCGGAAATCGAATTATCTGGTGGCGTTAGTCCACGGGTTTCTCCATTTGCCAACATTCAAGACGCAGGTCGTTTAATGCAACAAGCAGGACTTGCACTTCCTGTATTAGACAGTGAAGTTATTACTGTGACTTATGATAACTTATTCAAGCTGGCCGCAGATCTTAGGAATATGGGCGAAACCAACAGTGTTCATACTCGTGTAAAAAGCTTTTCCTCACGTAGATTATTCCTGCGCGCCGCAGAAATTTATGCAGAGAAACACCAGCAACCGGACGGTCGTATTCCTGCTAGCTTTGTTATTTTATTCATGCATGGTTGGGCACCGGACCCTTCGCAACAACAACCTGCAAAGCCCGGAAGCGGCCAAACAAGCCTTGCTTCTTTTTTAACGCAAGACGAAGAATGAGTGACCAATGACGCCTGATATGGATAAACAAGAAAACTTCTTACTGCCTGCAAATCGTATATTGAAAGAAAGCTTTCAATATATTTGGGTCGAAAGACGCAATTTCTTTGCTATGGCGTTATTGCCTGTTGTCGCCCTCAGCATCATAGGCAGTGTTCTGGCTCTTCTCTTCCCTGATCCTATTTTAACGGTTGATAAAGAAAGTGGAATTCCTTCTATCAATTTCATGATTATCCCTCTGCTTTTGGTAAATATAGTTTTTTACGCGATGTTTGCCATAGCATGGCACCGAAAATGGCTCATGGGTGAAAGCGACATCACGATTTACAGCGCCTTAAAGTGGGACAAACGTAAGACCAAATTCATCACCCGCCTTATTCAAGTTTTCCTTTTGTCTTTCGCCACGATTTTTGCCTTACGCATTTTCCTATCACTTCTTCCTGGAACCACCGGTTTCTTGACCAGTTCCTTAGGAATGATGCTTGTCATAGCCTGCATCACGTTGGTTTTTGCACGATTAAGCCTTTTACTACCAGCAGCAGCCGTAGATGATGAAATGTCTGTAAAAGACTGCTTTATCATGACGAACGGCAATAGTTGGCGTTTAGGAATTTTGGTTATCCTGCCCCCAATTCCTCTCACCATTTTGCAATTGGTTTCACATATGGTTTTGTTTAATATTTTTGATACGCTAGGTGTTAGCAGCAGCTTGTTCGCTGGCCTTATTTTTAATCTAGTGGAGCAAGCATTAAATTACATTGGGATCGCCGTAGGCGTTTCTGCCCTATCAATGGCTTATATTTTCTTTAAAGAAAAAAAGAGTGAGTAGATCTTTACTCTTTTCCTTTTATCGAATTCTCAACCTTAATATGTCGCAGGCCTATATCGCCTTCTTTTTTAAAGCTATAGTAGATATTAAAATTCTCAGCGCTTAATGTATGGTCTTGCATTCCCCAAAAGACGCTTTGAATTTCATCAGGATTTCGCGGTGCGTATAGCATGATCAATTTTTTTAGTGCTTTAAACGCTTCAGGCTTTCCTGCATGGGGGGGGAATTCACCTATACCTTTTTCATAATCATTCCATAGAAAATTAACACTGCCTGTTCTATCATTCTTCCCACTTTCTACAATCCAAGATGTGGTTTCAAAACGATCAAGAACACATTTGAAATCACTTTTATTCAAACTTGTGGTATCAATAATCGGATCATTTTGACAGTTTAAATGCGAGGCAGCTTTTTGCGCCTCATACTCAAAAGAACCAAAGCCTTTTAGAAAGTGCGAGGCTGCAAAAGAAGACATATTTTCTAATAATTTTCGCTCATAAAAAGCGTATAAACTATTATACTCTTCACTAGATGGAACCAATCGAAGTAAACGACCATATTGAATAAACCGTTCTCCAAAGTCAGATTTATCCAGCGTCGTAATCTTATCTTCAATTCTTGCTATCTGTTCCGCAAAGGTATCTTTTTTAAGAAATGTAGTTATGCCCCAAGCAAGGGCAGATATTATGATTATAACGCTAAATACCCCCATTAACCCCATAGCAAAATTTTTGATCAAATCACTGTCATTACTCGCATCATCAATTTTCCGTTGCTGATCATCAACAAGAGAATCAAATGGTTCGCTACATTTTGGGCAAGTCTTAGTATGAATTGGAACTTGATACTTGCATTTTGAACATTGTTTAAGCGTTGGTATTCTAATTTTACTTTTTACCACTTTAGCTCTCTCCCTTAGCTAATGATGATAAAAGCAAAGATTAAGTTTTAATAATATTAAGAAACAAACAAAAACCACACAAAAATGGAGAGGTCAAAATAAAATAATAAGCATAAACTTATCTAAAAATTTATCCATTTTCTAAATGAGGGCAGACAAAATGTTAATAGCCAAGATGGAGGCTCATCTATCGCCCTCAACAGTAACAATCACTCAACAAGGTTGAATTATAAAGAAAACTAAGCACCTATCATTCTTGAGGTTTGATTGGCGTCTTAAGAACGATAGAGCGGTTTTTTACATCACCTTCCATCTTCATGCTATATTGAAGATCAAAACTTTCAGACTTTAAGTTTTGATCTTCATCCCCCCAAAAGGCTTCTTGAACTTCAACTGGATTATCAGGGACATATAATGATATGAACTTCTTAAGCCCAGCAAAGGCTTCTGGTTTTCCAACATGTGCCGGCACATCATCAAAACTTTTTACATGATCTTGCCAAGAATAAATAATATTTGATGTTGAAGCTTTTGTTGAACCTGGCTTGACTGTCCATGTAGTTGTGTTGAATTGATCAAGTACACAAGTGAAATCCTCTATATAATTTTCACTTCTATCAATGACCGGATCATTCAAACAATTAAGTTTGTTCATAGCCTTTTGAGCTTCATATTCAAAAGAACCAAGGCCTTTTAGAATTTTGGCGGCAACAGCAGACGATACATGTTCTAATAATTGGCGTTCAGAGAAAGAATAAAGGTTTTTATATTCTTCATTTGTGGGAACCAAATCAACCAACTTACCATATTGAACATGACGTTCACCATAATCATCAGGCTTTAATTGCTCTATTACATCTTCAACTTTTTCTATTTCTTCACTAAGAGTATCTTGTTTCAAAATATGCGATACTACAAAGACAGCTAATACAATAAGGGCCACAGCACCCACAAAGCTAAAAATAGCCTTCTTACCCAACTCACTATTATAATAATCTTGGAATCTTTTGTTCAACGTATCATCAAAATGAAGCTTGAAATCTTCACTACATTCAGGGCAAATGGTTGCATCTAATGGAACTTGATGTCTACATTTCGGGCAGTGTTTCGATGTAGATAATCTATCTTTTTTAGCCACTTATAATTCCTCTGAATTGCAGGTGAAACTTCTATATTTATTTTTAGTTCAAGATCAAAAAATCTGCTAAAAACCATATAAAACGAATCGAAAAGTAGATTCAAACTTATATTAATAAAATAATGATTAAAACTTCTTAATGTAAGAATCTGTAAATTAAAAAGGGAAGTTACTGTATTTCCATTACTGTTAAATAATGATCAATAGAACTGATTTCTCTAGAAATATGGTATCTAAAAATAAAATTAGCGTTACGTAATTTTTTCTCTGTGGTTCCAAAGAAAGTTTTCATAATTATCTCACCATTTTCTGGAGCATAAAATTCAATTAGTTTGTTCACGGCAAAAACGGCATCATCTTTATCTGTTTGGGCAACGCCTAATAAATTAGTCTGGGTAATCTCATTCCATACCAATTGAACACTATGGGTCTGCTCCCCACTACTTGTCTCTGCAATGGTCCATAATACCTTCTCATTTAAACCTGAAACGCAATTAAACTGGGCGCCACTATATGCATCTGGTGCAATGGTATATTGGGACAAGCAACTTAATTCTTTATTTGCTTTTTC
>CBFCZA010000254.1:0-4921 GCA_965602285.1 uncultured Curvivirga sp.
CATAAGAGGTTCTATTTCTCTTTTGGGTGATGGCAATTTCACCGCAAAAAATCTTAAAGGCAAGTTGATGGAAGGAACTCTGTCTTTAGACCTCACTAGAATGGCTGCTCAAAATCTCGAATTTAGCGTTGGCTTCGATGAATTATGTATTCCAAAGGGAGGATTCGCATTAGGGGGTTGGTTAAGAGCGGCACCTTGTTTGAATGGGGATGTGACAGGAACATATCCTTTAGAAGAATCGCAGGGTGGAGTCGTCGCGGAAGGTAAGTTATCAGGTCATGTGAGTGTGGATCTTGGCGCAATGGCAGAAAAGGCACCTAAAGGTTCATTAGCAAACCTTACAAATAACTTAGAAAGCCATTTCCCTGATGGTGCTGGGCTTTATCATACTGATGTTAGCATTAGTGATGGAATTGCACATCTTTCAGACCTGAGCGTTATCGGTCAAGGCGTGACAGGGTTAATGTCTGTGAAATATGATATTAAGAAAGACCGTTTAGATATGATGTTGGAGATATTAGAAGAGAAGCAGGGTGACACAGCGCTGATGTTGAATATAGAAGGGCCTTCCATGGAACCTAACGTTAGAATCCAAGGACATTGGCTTGCACCGTAAGGTTTATGATGTTTGTTCGGTATTATTTAATATTTGCGTTAAGACATATGTGCGAATAGCACTTGATAAATTTCCGCTACGTTCTTTATCAATTTCTGTAATCAAATGATTGGCAGAGATGCCACGGGCATCTGCTAAGATTCTTAACGTATCCCAAAAAATATTTTCTAGAGAAATACTGGTTCTATGACCAGCGATAACGACGGATCTTTTCTTTATTTCGGCTAAATTATTTTCCATTATTATCTGTCCCTGTAGATTTATTGATTTTAGTTAGTTTTTTATAATTATAATAATTATCCTACTTTAGTAGATAACTTACCTCCTAAACCTTAATAAAATATTACCAGAAATAGAAAATTGTTAAAAATAATATTTATACATTGGTATTATTAATTATAAAGCTCGCTATCTTGTCACAGGCATATGCTTTATTCCCTTCATGAGTAAAGCCGCTTCTTTTTCGTGGTTTTAAGTCGTGATCTCCATCACTTACCCAGTTTATGAGTATTTTATTTTCATTTAACGGGATAGGCCAATATTGGTAATTATTTTGTATATCTTCTATTTCTAGACGACTTCCAAATGGATCTCTGTCCCCTTGCAATATTAGAGTGTCTATCGTTAAGGTTGAAAAATGATCAGTTCTCCATTTATCCTTCTTTTTGGGAGGGTGAAATGGATAACCAATGCAGCATACTCCTTTTATAGGTAGCGGTTCCTGTGTGGGTGATTGGCTGTTATGTGCGGCAAGAATGCTTGCTATGCGCCCACCCATTGATTTACCACCAATGAAGATAGGACCTGTATTTTGCCAATCTTCGATTACAGATTTGAATGCATCTATACATATGTCTGCTTTATTGGGAGGGCGTTTTATGCCGTCAATGCGGCGTTGTTTCATATAGGGGAATTCGAATCGTACAACCTTTATGCCCCTTTTTGCCATAAGAGAGGCGGTTTCATCCATAAAAACTGAATCCATAGGTGCGCCTGCACCATGGGCGTAGATGAAAATCGGTGCATCATTCTTTTGGGAGGTAGAATTTTCTGCGTTATCTGGTGTGTCTATTATATAGTCTTGCCCATTCAGGGGCATATTATTTTTAACCATTAGTTTGATCCAATTATTATCTTGCAATTAATTATTGAAAAAGGCTTAATTATTTTTATCAAGTCAAGACTCTGTTAACTATTAAGTTTATATAATAAGATTAATCGATTATAAATATTGTAGGGTTTCCTATTTTTTATAATCATGATAAAGTTTAAATGTAATATTATTATACATTATGCCCATGATTGTTTAATATTATCAACGTAATGAATTATTTTAAGGGGGCGCTATCGTGTCAGAAATTGCAATTTCAGATTCTCGTGATTTAGCCACAATTGATGAAGAACAACTTGTAACCATGATGGTTGACGGTCAGGCATTTGGTATTCCAATCCTTGTGGTTCAAGATATTGTTGAACCTGATCAAATAACGCCTGTGCCATTAGCGCCTGGGGCTATTGCTGGCGTACTTAACCTACGTGGTCGAATTGTAACAGTTATTGATATGCGCGAACTACTCCGCGCGGAGCCATTTGAAGATGGTGCCAAGAAAATGAGTGTGACAGTTGAGTATAAGGGCGACCTTTATACATTCTTAGTGGATAGTATTGGTGATGTGCGATCCCTTCCACGTAAAAGTTTCGATAAACCACCATCAACATTAAGTGAAAACTTACGTAGTTTATGTTCTGGTGTGTTCCGCTTGGAAGATGACCTTCTTGTTGTTCTAGATGTGGATCGCATGTTGGAAGAAGAGACCATCATGAAAACGCCACGTAGAACTAGAAAGCGTAGCCAAGTAAATATCGCTGATAGTGCAAATGAAAATGCTACAAAAGTAGATGATAGCGACGAGGAAGCTGCTGTAAAAAAGCCTAAAGGCACTTCGATAAATTCTAGCGATAAGCAAGATAAAAAATCAGGTGCCAAAACCAAGCCGGCAAAATCTAAACCGGTGCCAAAAGTTGAGAAGAACCCGGCCCCTAAACCTGCTGCGACACCAAAGCCTAAAGCCGAAAAACCTGCAACATATGCGACTGTTGGTGATGGTGATCATCAAGCTATGCAGGCAGTTGAATTGTTTTCTGCCAAAATAGAAAGCAATCATGTTTTAAATGACTTGTTCAGCTCAGTGAATGATTCTGATATGTTGGATCTATTAGTTAACTTGTTCAATGCAGCCTATGGTGTGGCTGGTGCTCCTTCACTAGAGGATGCTTACCTTAAGTTCATCAAGCAACCTGGCTTAGGTGATGATCATTATATGTCTTCTGGAACAGAAATCCATGCGACATTCATGGAGTTAAATACTGATTCCGCTATTGTAGATCGTATGATGCAAGTGATTGATGCAACAAGAGGAAAAGTTTTAGAAATTTAACTTCTAAAAATACTTTACAAAAAGGCCGCATCGATTTTGATGCGGCCTTTTTTGTTTAAGTTTGGTATATTTGAATTAGGCTTGAGCATAATCCATGCGTGACATTTCATCTTTTAGAGATAGCTTTTCATGCTTAAGCGTTCGGATGAGTTCTTCATTCGGCATGGGCCTTGAATGTTCACTCTCCAATTTCTTATCCAGATCTGCGTGGCGAGACTTAAGTGTCAAAATGCGATCTTCTATGCTCATAGCTATTCCCTTCCAATGGTTTCAATTATGATTCACCAAAGATCGGACCTTTCCCACAGACCAGCCAAAACAAATATTTCAACAAGAGAAATCCAGCTAGCCAATTAATTGTGACACAAGCCCAGCAAATAAACATGCATGGTAAAATATCATCAAAAGATTGGGTAATTATAAATTAGCTAAATAGCTTCTGGTTTCCTCCATGTTCGTATACATAAGGCTTCATGGTCATTAGGGTTCTCAGTTTAGGAACGGCCCATCCATGATGATGATGTTTTTATTGAAATGCCGTAAAACAAGGCTTGTTTCATTTTGAAACATCATGCCTATATGCTACACCTTTGGTATAAAAAGTCGAGTATAGAGTTAAAAATGAGTGATAAAATAAGACTAATTGTAGGTATTTCAGGTGCTTCTGGTGTGATTTATGGCATCAGATTGTTGGAACAATTGCGTGAATTAAATGTAGAAAGTCATTTGATTCTATCTAAAGCTGCTGAAATGACCCTTGCTTATGAGACGGACTACACCCCAAAGGATATTCGAGCTCTTGCTGATAAGTCATATCCAATAGGGGATGTTGGGGCCGCTTGTTCCAGTGGCAGTTTCCCAACTTCTGGGATGATCATTGCCCCTTGTTCTATGAAATCCCTTGCTGAAATTGCTACAGGGGTGACGTCTACTCTTTTGACTCGTGCCGCCGACGTTGTCCTAAAAGAACGTCGTCGCTTGGTTCTTATGGCCCGCGAAACGCCGCTTACGAATGTGCATTTGAAAAATATGCTTACTGTCTCCGAGATGGGAGGAATTATTGCCCCCCCTGTTCCTGCCTTTTATACAAAGCCTAAAAATTTAGATGACATGGTGGATCATTCCATCGGCCGTGTCTTGGATTTATTTGGATTAGACACAGGCAAAGTGGAGCGTTGGCGTGACGCGGATTAAAGGTTTTTCCTATATTTATTGATTTTTCAGTAACATAAAGCGCATTTTTGTAACTCTTGCTTTCTTATATTTGTAAATATGGGTATAAAGAATTTGAGGCGAACAATAGCTACCTTATCTTTTTACGTTAAGGGGCCTAAATAAAGGATGTGGGAATGTCTGTTACCCGTGAACATCGTACCAAGATTGTTGCGACCCTTGGTCCTGCCAGTTCTAAAGAAGAAGAAATAGAAGAGTTATTTCGTGCTGGTGTTGATGTCTTTCGTTTGAATTTTAGCCATGGCGAATATTCTGAGCATCAAGCTCGATATGACGCTATTCGTGCTGTAGAGAATAAAACAGCCCGCCCAATTGCTGTGATGATGGATTTGCAGGGACCAAAGCTTCGCGTTGGTACTTTTGCTGATGGTCCCATAAATTTAGAAGTTGGGGATATGTTTCGTTTGGATTTAGAGGATAAGCCGGGTGATAAAACCCGTGCGCAACTTCCTCATCCAGAAATCTTTAAGGCATTAGAGCCTGAAACCGACTTGTTATTAGATGATGGGCGTGTTCGTTTAAGGGTGAAAAAATGTTCGCCAGAATTTGCTGAGACCGAGGTCGTTGTGCCGGGCCCTTTGTCTGATCGAAAAGGTGTGAACGTACCGGGTGTGGTTTTGCCACTGTCCCCATT
>CBFCZA010000255.1:0-4890 GCA_965602285.1 uncultured Curvivirga sp.
ACAATTGCCATCGCCGCCGAACGGATCATGGCTGGCTTTGCGACCTGCATCATCCCCTTGGATTTTCGCCCAATCGAGAATTTTTTTACCGGGAATAGTATTGCGCCCACCATAGGCAGTCGCCACGGCATCTAATGTGAAGCTCGCGGCCTCTTCTAAATCCCGCTGCGTGATTTTTTTTGCATTGATATAGGATATTAGATCACGGGTGATGCTCATTTGTAATTCCTCAACTTTTACCCTCATGGGGAAGCCTTATTTAGAAAATTCTTTACGTATGGCGTCGCTATGTTCGCCAATAGTCGGTGTCTTGCCAAATTTAACCACATGGTCGCTATACTGTGCCGCATTTGATATTAACTGGGCAGGACCCGTCGGTGTTTCTACTGTTTGGCGGCGTAGTTGTGGATGGTTGGAAAGGCCTTCCATGTCGTTCAAATTCCCATAGGCGATTGCTGCTTCAAATAGTTTTGTTTCGCATTCTTTATGGGGCATTTTATTGAAAACAGCATTGATAGTTAAATTAAGGTCATCTCTATTTTCCACACGGGCATTGTTACTGTCAAAACGGGTATCTGTTGCAATATCAGGGTCACCCAAGACTTTTTCGCATAGGTTTTTCCATTCACGTTCATTTTGAATGGCAATGACGATTTGTTTCCCTTCTGCCGTTTGGTAGGCACCATACGGCGCAATGGTCGCATGGTTAATACCAACACGTGGTTGGGTCTTATCACCATAATCATAATGCATTAATGGAACTGTCATCCAATCGGCTATGGAATCAAATAGGGAAATTTCTATGCCTGTACCAACGCCAGTTTGTTCTCTGCGAATTAATGCTTCAAGCACGGCTGTATAGGCTTGCTGTCCGCAACTAATGTCACATACAGATAAACCTACGCGTCCTGGTGCATCCGGTGTGCCCGTGATAGAAGCCAGCCCTGTTTCACATTGAACTAAGAGATCATAGGCCTTCATCTTGGAATATTCGCCATGTTCCCCATAGCCAGAAATATCAACCGTAATAAGTTTTGGATTTTTTTTGCGTAATTCTTCTGCACCAAAACCCGCACGTTTTATCGCGCCGGGTGCTAGGTTTTGAATGAATACATCTGCTTCATCCAAAATGTCTTGAAAAACCTTCGCATCATCTTTGTCTTTGATGTTGAGGCAAAGAGATTCTTTTCCACGGTTCAACCAGATGAAATAAGCACTTTCCCCATGTACGACACTGTCATAATTTCGGGCGAAATCGCCTTCGGCCCGTTCAATTTTGATAACGCGCGCCCCTGCATCAGCAAGTTTGCAGGAACAGTAAGGTGCGGCGACGGCTTGTTCTAATGAAACGACAAGAAGTTTTGAAAAATCCAACATGATAAAAACTATGCTTTCTTAAAATGATTCTGGCTTAAAACGACTTTGGCATACCCAAAACATGAGTGGCAACATTAGAAAGGATAAGGTTGGTGGATATTGGTGCCACTTGATAAAGGCGTGTTTCACGGAATTTCCGTTCCACATCATATTCTGTGGCAAAGCCATATCCACCATGTGTTTGAAGGCAAGTATCAGCCGCTGCCCAAGACGCTTCTGATGCTAACATTTTTGCCATATTAGCTTCTGACCCACAGGGTTTGCCTGCTTCAAATAGGCTCATAGCATGTTCGACCATTTTTGCTGCGGCTTCGGTTTGGATGTAATTACGTGCGATAGGAAATTGTACCCCTTGATTTTGACCAATAGGCTTGCCAAATACTTCACGTTCAGTTGCGTAATCAGTAGATTTTTTGATGAACCAACGGGCATCGCCAATACATTCAGAAGCAATTAAAATACGTTCCGCATTCATGCCGTCTAAAATATATTTGAAACCTTTGCCTTCTTCACCAACAAGACTGTCTGCTGGTATTTCCATATTGTCGAAAAACAACTCTGTTGTTGCATGATTTAACATGGTTTCTAGCGGTTGAATGGTCAGGCCATTACCTTTCACTTCGCGAATATCAACTAAAAATACAGACATGCCATCCGTTGGTTTTTTCGCATCAGCCCGTGATGTAGTACGTGCTAATAACAATAAAAGGTCGGAATTTTCAGCACGAGAAATAAATACTTTCGATCCGTTGACGATATATTTATCCCCTTCTTTTTTTGCAAAGGTTCGGATGCGTGTTGTGTCTGTACCACTGGATGGCTCTGTTACACCAAATGCCTGCAATCGAAGTTTACCAGACGCAATGCCGGGTAAGTATTTTTCTTTTTGGGCAGTGGTCCCGTGCCGTAAAACTGTACCCATAGTGTACATTTGGGCATGACATGCCCCACCATTTGCACCGCTACGGTGAATTTCTTCTAATACAGCACAGGCAGCAGAAATGCCAAGGCCAATGCCACCGTATTCCTCAGGAATTAAAACGGAAAGATATCCCGCCTCGCTTAAGGCTTTTACAAATTCTGTTGGATATTTCTTGTCTCGATCCAGATCCCGCCAATATTCATTTGGATAAAGTGCACAAAGCTTTTGCACGGCTTCCCTGATCTCTGGGTAAGATTGTTCTTCCATTTTTAATTCCTTAGACTTTCGGCAATTTACGACTTAGTTAGCTAATAATTTAGACCTAGGCACCATGAGCACGCAAGAGGGTGCGGCTAATAATATGACGTTGAATTTCAGATGTACCATCCCAGATACGATCAATTCTAGAATCACGCCACATGCGTTCAATTGGAAGATCTTCCATTAAACCAAGCCCACCATATATTTGAATGGTATTGTCAGCTGCACGCCCTACCGCTTCAGAGCAAAATAATTTGGTCATGGCTGCATCAGAATCCGTCATGATACCTTGATCCGCGCGGGCACACGCATCCATCACCATCAAATCACCAATGCGCAAGTCGGTTGCCATGTCAGCAAGTTTAAAGGATGTGCCTTGGAAACTTCCAATTGTTTTACCAAATTGTTTTCGTTCAGCAGACCATGTTGTCGCCATATCCAATAGACGTTCCATGCGTCCACAACAGGCTGCTGCGACCCAAATACGACCCATACCAAGCCATTGACCTGCAAGGTCTAATCCTTTGCCTTCTTCGCCAAGGATCTGGCTTTTATGAAGACGTACATCATCAAAGGAAAGTTGGAAGGTAGGATATGCCCGTTGGGACATAGAACGCGGGCCGCGGGTAACACTATAACCCGGTGTGCCAGAATCCACTAAAAAGGCAGTTACACGTTTGCGGGGGCCGCGTGGGGTTTCATCCACACCTGTTTGGGCAAATACAATGGCGAAGTCACATTCTACCACACTTGAAATAAAATGTTTTGATCCGTTTAAAATATAATCATCGCCATCAGGGACAGCTTTGGTTTGCATAGACATAATATCCGAACCCGCACCCGGTTCTGTTAAGGCAAAGAATTCGTGCTTTTCACCAGTGATACATGGCGCCAGGTATTTTTCGCGCTGTTCTTCATTACAGGCCATCAATAATTCTGTAGGCCGCCCGATGAAACCGTGAAGACCATATCCAGTTTTGCCCATCTCACGTTCAAATAGGGCCATGGTTGAATAATCAAGGCCACCGCCGCCAACTTCCACAGGTAAGTTTGCTGCATAAAAGCCCATTTCAATGGATTTTGCCTTAATACGTTCGCCAACTTCCTTTGAGGCACCAGCATTTAAATCTGCTTCTACTTCATAAGGATAAACTTCTTCTTCTAAAAAAGCTTTCAGAGAGTTCAGCAGCATTTCTTGTTCTTCGGTGCGTTGGAAAGTCATATCGTCCTCGTTGATTGAATATATTAATTTGCAGGTGATATTGAAGTAGCATTCATGAAATCTGTGTGTTTATTCGACAAAATTAGTCAAAATTTGACAGAGAGGTTTAAAACTGTCGATTAATTTTCAAATAGCACAAAAAGATAGTTTAGACCTTTGCCAAAGCAAAAATACATTGAATTGTCGAATTTTGCTAAACATGTCGAAAAAACATCAATTATTGAAAAGATTATCAAGGATCATCCACCCTAGAATGTGATAGTTTATCATGTGAAGCCAAGAGTGTGATTTTAAGCGCGCCAATATTAAAATACCAATATCGAAATATAGGGAATAAAAATGTCTCAACCAGAAGAAAATGTAGTGAATGTTGTTCGTAACGGTCATATTTTAGAAATCACTTTAGATCGCGGAAAAGTAAATGCGATTAATGATGATATCAGCCGTCAATTAGGAGCTGCATTTGTACAGTTACGTGATGATCCAGAATTGCGCGTTGGTATTTTAACCGGTGGCGGGGAAAAGATCTTCTCTGCGGGTTGGGATTTAAAGGCCATTGATAGTGGGGATACGGCCCTCGATAATTGGTGGGAAAATGAAGATGCGGCATCTGGTGGATTTGCGGGTATCACAGAAATGTGGGATCTGAAGAAACCCGTAATAGCAGCCCTCAATGGTCATGCTATTGGTGGGGGATTTGAATTGGCCCTTGCGTGTGACTTGATCATCGCTGCGGAACATGTAAATTTTGCCTTACCAGAAATGCCATTGGGCATTGTACCAGATGCGGGGGCTATCCAACGCCTACCACGTAAGGTTCCAATAAATATTGCTAAAGAAATGTTATTATTGGGCCGTTGGATGGATGCACAAGAAGCAGCCCATTATGGCTTGGTGAATAAGATTGTTGCCGCAGATAAGTTGATGGAAGCGGCACGCGAATGGGCACAGCAACTTGCTGATTCTGCGCCTTTGGCTGTTCAAACCATCAAAGAAGTTTTATCAGCGATTGAATCCGATTCCACAGAAGACGCTTTCAACACCATGCGTACGGGTGATCTTCCGATTTATCGCAAAATGTTGAAATCAACGGACGCCCTTGAAGGTA
>CBFCZA010000256.1:0-4876 GCA_965602285.1 uncultured Curvivirga sp.
CTATTCTTGGGTTTAGCCTGATCCCAACAATTTTCTTTTTAACCAGCACCTATTTCTTAGAAGCCATAAAACGCCCAAAAGCAGTAATATTTTTTATCATCGCGGCAAATTTGGTTAATTATTTCGGCAATCTTATGGTCGTCGATACATATGGGGCCGTTGGTGTTGCATGGGTAACAACTGCCTCAAGATGCTTATTAGGCTTTGGTTTAAGTGCCTATGTTTGGTTCTTAAAAGAACGTCATCTATACGGCATTAGAAAAAAAGTACCCGGCGGTTGGTGGAGAAGCGGTTCTGTGCAACGCCGTCATGGTTATGCTGCTGGTATTTCAATGGCCTTCGAGACCATCGCATTTGGTATCATGAGTATCTATGCCGGTTGGATTGGCGCCGATGCCTTAGCTGTCTTTGGCATCAACATGAATATTATGTCTCTATGTTTCATGGTTTCAGTTGGTATTGCCACCGCCACAGGAGTGCGTGTCGGTATCGCCCATGGTCGTAAAGACTGGCCCGATAGAAGCTTAGCTGGTTGGATTGGTATT
Organism: uncultured Curvivirga sp.; assembly: GCA_965602285.1. Classification (GTDB taxonomy): domain Bacteria; phylum Pseudomonadota; class Alphaproteobacteria; order UBA8366; family Aestuariispiraceae; genus Curvivirga. Next base: position 546 of record CBFCZA010000256.1, read on the forward strand.
AGTACTGTTATATTCGTATTTGCTCCCATTGCTTTTGTCCTTTTATCACAACCTGAATTTGTTCTTTCTTTCTATCTTCAAGATGAAAACCTTATCACCCTTGCTATAGCTGCCTTATTCTTAATTGCCTTCATTAACTTTGCTGATGGCGGGCAAGTTATTCTGCAATCCGCCTTACGAGGATCAGCAGATCGATGGGTGCCAACCGTCATTTCTTGCATCTCCTATTTCGGGGTCATGTTGCCGTTAGGCTATGTATTCACTCAAATCATCGAGAATGGCGTATTAGGATTATTTCAAGCCATCGCTGTTGGAAGTATTTTTTCCGTAACACTTCTAATGGGGCGTTGGATTTATCTCGTTAGGAAATACCGTTAAGCTTATAAACACATAAGCCTAACGGGTATTCATGATCGATTAGGCAAGTCCCTGAAGTTTCATGGCTAAACCATGGTGGCCTTTGATCAATTCAGGAATATTAAGGCCGGGAACTTCTCCATTTTCAACAACCCATTTTCCGGCAACCATTACTCGATCTGCCTTATGCGCCCCACAAAGTACAAGGGCAGCCAATGGATCGCCGGCCCCAGAGAAACGAAGTTCATCAAGTTTGAACATTGCCAAATCTGCTTGTTTTCCGACTTCAAGCTTACCGATGTCCGATCGTCCTAAAACTGCGGCGGACCCTTCAGTTCCCCAGCGCAAAGCATCAAAATGCGTAATTGCAGAAGCCCCGTAATTTATGCGTTGCAAGAAAAAAGCTTGGCGAATTTCTTGCATCAAATTGGAACAATCTTGTGATGCAGATCCATCAACTGCAATACCAACGGGGGCGCCTGCTTTTTCTAAATCTGGGACAGGACAATGACCGCTGGCAAGAAGATGATTTGAACTTGGGCAATGGGCGATGCCGACGCCTGCTTTGCCTAAACGCCCTATTTCACTTTCATTGAAATGAATGCCATGGGCTAACCAAGTTCGATTACTCATCCAACCAACATTCTCCAAATAATCAACAGGGCGACAGCCATAAAGCTTTAAACAAAAGTCATTTTCATCTTCGGTTTCTGCCAAATGTGTATGTAGGCGCACATCTAACTTTTCTGCAAGAGCTGCCGTTTCTTCCATAATATCAGTGGTCACTGAGAATGGGGAGCAAGGGGCCAAGGCCACTTGGACCATCGCACCATCACCACGTTGATGATATTTTCTAATTACGGATTCACTATCGGCAAGGATTGTATCTTTATCTTGCACAACTGATTCTGGGGGAAGACCACCATCTTTTTCAGATAGATTCATCGATCCACGTGTTAAATGAATGCGCATACCAAGTTTTGCGGCCTCGTCAACTTCAACCGATAAACCATCTGTTAAATCCGCAGGGAAAACATAATGATGATCTGCCGCCGTTGTGCATCCAGATAATAGCAATTCAGCCAAGGCCACCCGCACAGCCAACCGGAAATTTTCTGGATCAAGGCCGGCCCAAATAGGATAAAGTGCCTTTAACCAAGGGAAGAGTTCTTTATTAATCGCCGAAGGACAAGCGCGGGTCAGAGTTTGATAAAAATGATGATGCGTATTGATCAAACCCGGAATAATCACATGTTCAGATGCATCATAGGTTTGGTCCACACTTATCGTTGGCTTCTTCCCCAAGGGGACCAATTCTAAAATACGCGTATCTTCAACAACAAGGCCACCTTTGGCATTGTCTGCTAATATTGATAATGGGTTTTTGAGCCAGATTTTCATTACTTCTCTCCTATGTCAGGTATCCAAATGTTAAAATGAACACCGCCGGATTTTAGAAGTATATGTGACTTTGCATTTGTATCGTCCTACGTCTTACCTAACTCTTCAGGCGTAATGGTAGGGTGATCTCCACAGAGGGCACACTTGCGGTCTTTCTTCGTCTTGATGCTTTGCATCGTCATATCCATAGCATCAAAAAGCATTAATCTACTAGTTAATTTTGTCCCGAGTCCTAATATTTCTTTCAAAACTTCAGTTGCCTGAATGCATCCCATCACACCTGCAACAGGGCCTAATATCCCAACGGTATCACATCGGGGCACTAGATCTGGATTAGGGCTTTCAGGAAATAAGCATCTATAACAGGGGCCTTCTTCATAGGCTTTATACAAACTTGCCTGACCTTCAAATCTAACAAGTGCCGCACTTACCAATGGTTTCTTTAGAAAATAACAGGCGTCATTCACCACATAGCGAGAGGAGAAATTATCAGAACCATCAACCACCAAATCATATTGGCTGATCAGATCCAACGCATTATTTGGTCCGATACGATCACGATATTCATTTATAGTAATATCAGGATTAATGGCTTCCATGCGTTCTGCTGCGCTTGAAACTTTAGCCTGCCCAATTTCATCCGTACTATGAATAACTTGCCGCTGCAGATTACTTAAATCCACCACATCGTGATCCACGATACCTATAGTCCCAATACCTGCTGCCGCAAGGTAAAGAAGCACGGGAGAGCCAAGCCCCCCCGCGCCAATCATCAGAACTTTAGCATTCAAAAGCTTAAGCTGACCTTCTTCATCCACCTCATTTAATATAACGTGGCGCGCATAACGTTCTAGCTCGTGGTCAGAAAGCTCTTGCTCCATAGTTTCTTGCTCCATTTTTTCTTACTCAGGCATATTGATCTTATAAACCTTCAAACAATCCGGTTGAAAGATAACGTTCAGCAAAGCTTGCCAAAATCACAACGATGCGCTTGCCTTTATTCTCTGGACGCTTACCAACTTCGATAGCAGCAGCCAACGCAGCACCAGATGAAATTCCCACAGGTACACCTTCACAAGCCGCAACTTTACGTGCCGTAGAGAACGCCGTTTCATTGGCGATACGAATAACTTCATCAATGCAATCAGTATCAAGAACGGGTGGTACAAAACCAGCACCAATGCCTTGGATTTTATGGGGGCCCGGTTTACCACCAGAAAGAACGGGGCTGTCTTCTGGCTCAACGGCTATCACTTTAAAGTCAGGGTTGCGTTGTTTTAATACTTCGCCCAAACCTGTGACCGTTCCACCAGTACCAACGCCGGCAATCAGGATATCAACATTGCCATCCGTATCAGCCCAAATTTCTTCGGCTGTTGTTTCGCGATGTGCCTTCGGATTTGCTGCATTATGGAACTGTTGTGGCATTGCCGAATTTTCAATTTCAGTCAAAAGCTCTTCTGCGCGATCAATAGCGCCTTTCATACCTTTTGCTGCTGGTGTCAACTCTAACTCAGCCCCTAGAAGCTTTAACATCTTACGGCGTTCAACAGACATGCTTTCAGGCATCGTAAGAATAAGTTTGTATCCTTTTGAAGCCGCAACAAAAGCGAGGGCAATCCCTGTATTACCAGATGTTGGTTCCACCAAAGTAGACACACCAGGAGTAATAACGCCTTCTTCTTCCATCGCTTCGATCATACCACGGCCAATACGATCTTTAACGCTTGCAAGTGGGTTGAAAAATTCCATTTTGCCAAGGATTTCTGCTTCAACACCATTCTCTTCTGCAAATCGGCTTAGGCGTACCAATGGTGTTGCACCAATTGTATCCACTAAACTGTCATAAATTTTTCCACGAAATTCACTTTTCGCCATTACCTTAACTCCTGTTTCTTTCGAATGCTTTTTAAAAATAGTAAACGTTTAATTTAAATCATAAAATCGAAATCACCACGGTGTGCACTTTCAATACCCGCCGCTTCTGCACGGGTACAAAGGTCTTCCACACTGGTTTTTTCCAATTGCTTCAGAGCTTCATCTTCTAACTCTTGCCAAAGAGGGCGTAAAACCGCATGACCCAATTCCGAACCAGCCGGATCTGTAAGTGGGTCCATCCCCCCTTCCATGCCTTGCACAACACGCACAATATCAGCCACAGAGATGTTTCGACGTTCCCGTGCCAAACGATAGCCACCACGTGGCCCGCGTACCCCACGCAATACATCCGCCCGTACTAGATGTTGCAATACCTGTTCAAGGTAGCGACGCGGAATGCCTTGACGTTCTGCAATATCTTTACTTTGAACTGGATTATCCGCGGCATGGTAGGCAATATCTAGGACTGCCTCAATCGCAAACATTAATTTTTTTGTTAGCCTCATAGGTCCCCCTTAACTATCTGTACCCGTTGATCCAAAACCGCCTTCACCACGATCTGTCGCATCTAAATCAGAAACCTCTTCCCATTCTAATTGCTGAATAGGGGCTATAATCATTTGGGCAATGCGCATCCCGCGTTCAATGGTGAAATCCTCCTCACCATGGTTCTCGTTTATAACTCGTTCAATTTC
>CBFCZA010000257.1:0-4851 GCA_965602285.1 uncultured Curvivirga sp.
CCTACATCCTTTAGAACACCAGAAGAAGATTATTGGCATTTGCGTGAACATGTGCAGCTTTGGGATGTGACTTGTGAACGCCAAGTTCAAATAAAAGGCCCTGATGCGGCAAAGCTAACACAGTTTATGACGCCAAGAGATATTTCTAAGGCTGTTGTCGGGCAAGGGGTATATGCACCTATTGTCAATCAAGATGGCGGCATGTTGAATGACCCTATCATCCTAAAAATTGCAGAAGATATATTCTGGTTGTCGCTTGCGGATTCTGATTTGCTTTTATGGGCTAAGGGGCTTGCCTATGGTATGGGCATGGATGTCGAAGTTACAGAGCCCAATGTCTTTCCCCTTGCTGTTCAAGGCCCTAAGGCAGATGACTTAGTTGCTAAAGTATTTGGTGAGAGTATCCGTGACATTAAATTTTTTAGATTTGAGCAATTGGAATTCCAAGGAGTAAAAATGCCAGTAGCCCGTTCAGGGTGGAGTAAGCAAGGTGGTTTTGAGATATATTTAACAGATGCAACACTTGGGGAGGCGCTATGGGATGCCTTATGGTATGCAGGTCAAGAGTTTAATGTGGGGCCAGGCTGTCCAAATCTTATAGAGCGTGTGGAAGGTGGATTGTTATCCTACGGGAATGATTTCACGACTGAAAATAACCTTCTTGAATGTGGATTAGATTCATTTTGCACCATTGACGGTGACTTTGACTATATAGGCAAGGAAGCTCTCCTTAAAATAAAAGAAACTGGTGTGAAAAGAAAAATTCGCGGACTTAAAATTGAAGGAGGTCCTGCTGGTGCCTGTAAAAATATATGGGGTGTAAGTGTCGATGGTAAGTTTGCAGGGAATGTAACGTCTGCAGTATTCTCTCCACGGATAAACAGCCTTATAGCAAATGGCATGATTGAAATTGATTATTGTGAAAATGGGCAGAAAGTTAAGGTTATGACTGCTGATGGAGAGCGGAATGGTGTGATTTGTGATATTCCATTTGAAGTTCCAGTTGAACTTTCGACGAATTAAAATAAAAATAGAGGAAATACATAAATATTGATAGGGAGTATACTCATGGGAGTTGTTAATAATGAAGTGAATGGGATGGAGAAAAATCCTGCAAACTTTATACCTCTCTCTCCCTTGTCATATATTGTTCGTACAAAGGATATTTACCCAAACAAAACGTCTCTTCGTTATGGGAAGAGAACATATACTTGGTTAGAGACTTATAAACGTTCGGTACAGCTAGCATCAGCATTAAATAAAAGCGGTATCGAAAAAGGGGATGTGGTTTCTGTCATATCCCCAAATATACCTGAAATGTTTGAAGCCCATCATGGCGTCCCTATGGCAGGGGCAATATTAAATGCAATTAATACCCGATTAGATCACGAAACTATCGCCTATATTTTCGATCATGCAGAAACCAAAGCTATCATTTGTGATCGTCAGTTTTCACCAACGGTTAAGAAGGCGGCTATAGCTGCGGGAAAGCAAGATCTGTTGATCATCGATATCATAGATCATGAAGCCCCTGAATATGCAGGGGATGATTATAAATTTGGATCAATGGACTATGAAGAATTTATTGCCACAGGTGATGAAGATTACCAATGGTCCATGCCCGAAGATGAATGGGATAATTTAGCCCTAAATTATACATCAGGTACTAGTGGTAGACCAAAGGGTGTAATGTATCACCATCGTGGTAGTTACTTGATGACGGCGGGTACAATTCCGGGTTGGAATCTGCATGGTCATCCCAACTATCTTTATGTAGTACCAATGTTCCATTGTAATGGCTGGGGGCATGCATGGACTATGGCCGCACTTGCCGCGACGGTCGTATGTTTACGTAATGTGAATGCTGCGGATATATATAAGGCGCTATCAGAAGAAGACATTACGCATTTTGCTGGTGCACCTATTGTGTTATCTATGCTCATTAATGCTACGGATGACGAAATTAAGCCTTTTAAAAATGTTGTAGAGGTTTTTACTGCTGGTGCCCCACCGCCTGCTGCTGTTATTGAAAAGTCACAAAAGATTGGCCTGAATATTACACAGGTTTATGGCTTAACAGAAACCTATGGGCATGCACTTGGATGTATGTGGCAAGAGGAATGGAATGAATTAGAATTCTCAGAACAAGCTGCTATTAAAGCAAGGCAAGGTGTTGTTTTACCTGCTCTTGAAGGGTTACGTATCATAAACCTTGAAACAGGTAATCATGTAGAGCGCGATGGCAAAGAGATTGGTGAGATTCAAATGCGGGGAAATCTTGTGATGAAAGGGTATTATAAAAACCCAGAAGCCACTGCAGAAGCATTTGAGGATGGATGGTTTCATTCTGGAGATCTTGCCGTTATGCACCCAAATGGGTATGCAGAGATAAAAGATCGTCTTAAAGATATCATTATTTCTGGGGGAGAGAATATATCCTCAGTTGATGTGGAGGGAGCCTTGTTCAAGCATCCTGCAATAAGCCTTGCAGCTGTTGTGGCCAGGCCCGATGAAAAATGGGGAGAGACCCCATGTGCCTTTGTAGAACTGAAAGAAGGTGCAGAAACAACGGAATTGGAGATTATAGCATTTTGCAGAGAACATCTTGCTGGCTTTCAAACTCCGAAAACAGTTGTTTTTGGCGAGTTACCAAAAACGGCTACTGGGAAAATTCAAAAGTTTAAATTACGTGAGAAAGCCCGCTCTTTATAGGAATTATCTCTTTTATGGGTATATCCTAATAAGAGCATGGCTGTATATGAATTCAAAAAAACGAGGACTATTATGTTTAACGCGTTAATCGTAAATAAATCAGAAGATGGGCAAGTTACTGCTGCTATAGAATCTATCGACGATGGTCAATTGCCAGAAGGCGGTGATGTGGTTGTTGCTGTTGATTATTCAACAGTTAACTACAAAGATGGTCTTTGTCTAACGGGTAATGGCGGTTTGGTTCGTAACTATCCTCATGTACCAGGAATTGATTTTGCAGGTACGGTAGAGACATCACAAGATTCTCGCTATAAAGCTGGCGATAAGGTTGTTTTGACTGGATGGCGTGTTGGCGAAGTATGGTGGGGCGGTTACGCACAAAAAGCTAAGGTGAAGGCTGATTGGCTTGTGCCACTTCCAGAAGGTGTAACACCTAGACAAGCTATGGCCGTGGGTACAGCTGGCCTAACTGCGATGTTGTCAGTGTTAGCCCTTGAAGACCAAGGTTTAAAACCGTCTGATGACCCTGTGTTAGTTACAGGTGCTGCTGGTGGTGTTGGTTCTGTTGCAACAGCAATCCTTGCAAAGCTTGGATATAAAGTTGCTGCCGTTACAGGACGTCCAGAAACTGCTGATTACCTTAAATCCCTTGGTGCCACACAAATTGTTGCACGTGAAGAGATAAATGAAACTACGAAACGCCCATTGGAATCTGAAACTTGGTCTGGTTGTATTGATGCCGTAGGCGGGGATATGTTGGCCCGTGTGCTTGGGCAAATGAAATATGGGGCTTCTGTGGCTGCTGTTGGTTTAGCTGGTGGAGCAGGTCTGCCTGCAACTGTACTTCCATTCATTTTACGTGGTGTGAATTTATTGGGTATCGATTCTGTAATGCGCCCTTATGAAAGCCGTATTAGTGCATGGAACCGTATTGCAACAGATCTTCCAATGGAAAAATTAGAATCTATGGTTGTTGAAGCATCCCTTTCTGACTTGCCAAGCTTAGGTAAGGATATCTTATCTGGTCAAGTTAAAGGTCGTGTTGTAGTAGACGTAAATAAATAATTAGGTCACAATACTAAATATCTGATATTAATGGCGCTATCTCATCAGGTGGCGCCATTATTTTTATGGAATGAAAGTTTTTCAATGACTAAGGCAACAATTTATATTTTTGGCATAGGGGGGCATGCGAAAGTTATTGCTGATTCTGTTATGTCTGGCACTGAATATAAATTGGCTGGATTTGTAGATATCAAGGTGGGAGACGACCTTCTAGGTGCCCCTGTTTTATCTGAGGAAGATTTCCTTTCCGAAGCAAAGTCAGGTCAGCATGTTATACTCGCCATAGGCAGTAATCACCTTAGGAAAAACATTGCCCAGCAGATTGCACTAAGGCGCCCTGATATAAAGTTTGGAATTGTTATCCATCCATCCGCCATAGTATCAAGCCATGCTGCTATGGGTGTAGGATCTTATATAGGTGCTGGTTCTGTTGTGAATATAGATACAAATATAGGATCTCATGTGATCATCAATAGCTCTGCTGTGATAGAGCATGATTGTAAAATTGCTGATTATGCATCTGTATCCCCCGGTGCTGTTTTAGGGGGCAGTGTTGTTCTAGGGAGTTCCAGTTACATTGGGATTGGGGCAAAGGTCATTCAAGGAATATCCATTGGAAAAGAGACACTGATTGCATCAGGTGCACTTTTAAATAAAGACGCAGAGGATAATTTGATTTATATGGGAATCCCAGCACGAAAATCAGGTGCTCGACAAGGGAATGATGCTGTATACTGATACTAAATGTCAGCTTGTTGTATTCAATATACCCACCACATGACTTAGAACCCCTTTTTCGTCGACTATGGGGCAATCAAGAGATTCAAAGTTTTTAGTGTAGCCAAATGCATCTCTATAGGTGCCATGACATGTTAATGGTACTTTTTCATCATAAATACGTTGGATATATTTTGATAGGTTTTGAAAGTTTTGATCTTTATCTATGAGATCTGGCGTGATTCTCACATGTTTAAATGATTTGCCTAGTATCTTTGTAGCCTCTTCACCATTTAAACGAATTTCGTTGAACTTTGATGAACTCGTCCTGGCGGCTGAATTGAAGCATGTCAATAC
>CBFCZA010000258.1:0-4820 GCA_965602285.1 uncultured Curvivirga sp.
ATGACGGCCTAGCCCCTTATCGGTTATTGATTCCTGCAGGCAAAAAGGTACTGCGTGACGGTGGAGTTGTTGCTTTTGAATTTGGATATCAACAAGCGGATGATGTTGCGGCATTGCTCAACAAACATAACTATAAAAATATCAAATTCCACCCCGACTTATCCGGTATTATTCGCTGCATTACAGCAAATACTTAACCGATCTCCTGAAAATTAATCTTTTTTTGATTTTTTGATAGAAATAACTTGAAAAGCCGCTGTGGATGGTTAGCTTAAAACATCAGCCGGAAATAAAGAGATGCCCGTTTTCTTGGAAAATAGAAGCATCGAGAGATATCAGTCTTAAATTTAGACTATTATCGTTAAACGTAACTGGCTATCCCAAAGACGAGAGACAATGCATCATGAAAAATCATGGTGATTTGCATATATAATTTTTAGCGATATTCACGCTGTTTTGGATATGAGACATAGATATGAATACTAGACAGGGCAATAACCCGAACAAAAACCGTCGCCACCATCGTAATAATAATAACAACAACAATAATAACAATAATAATAGGCGCCCTAACACGCGTCAGAATTATGATTCAAATGGTCCTGGTGTTCGCATCCGTGGAACTGCATCACAAGTTTACGATAAATACATATCCTTGGCACGTGATGCACAAACATCCGCAGAATGGGTTTTAGCTGAAAACCTTTTCCAGCATGCTGAACATTACCATCGTATTGTTGCTGCCGATCAAGAAGTACGTGATCGCCGCAAGCAACAACAAGATGAAGCCCGTGCTGCACGTGCTGCTCAACGTGGTGAAAAAGAGACTGAGGAAGAGGCAGAAAACGTATCAGAAGAAGACGTTGCTGATGATTCTGACGATGATGACGGCGAAGAAGGCGAAGCTGAAGTTGTTGTAAAAGAAACTAAGGCTGCAGCACCTGCACAAGAAGACGAAGATACGGCAGCTGAATAAGCGCGTTTAACTAACCACTAAAAAAGGCGGCCCTAAATGGAGCCGCCTTTTTTATTAAATCTGTTTTTTTGGTTTTCAGTCAACCGCGATTTCAGAACCCACATGAATTTGGCCTTCTTTAATCACGCGCGCATAGACCCCCATGTCCATATGATCAAACCCTTGACGAAGGCTTAATGGAATATTCATATCCACTTCGCTTGTTCCCGGCTTGACGTTCGTCGCAGAACAACGACCAATACGCTCTACGACTTCTAATTCAGCATCGCCAATTTTAATCGTTTTACCGATCCAGTTATTTTCAGCCCAAGCTGGCGCACCTTCAATATACAAATTACCTCTAAATCGTTGTGGATCTACGGGTTTTCGAATAACGCGTATTTCTAAATCTTTAACACTATTCAAATTGATAATAGAAACCCATTTATTGGGAACATCTTGAAAAGAACTTCCTTTTGGGGCCTCAACTATTCTAGGTAATCCACGCGGACCAGAAGGCATAAAGCCTGCCAAAAATGTTTGCAGAATATTACGGCCCATCACATCGTCAAGTCGACCTTTACTGATAGAACGCCCTTTACGCAAGATAGATACGGTGCGTGTTTCTTCTTCAAACTTAAGACCTAATACGCCTAGCTTTTCATCTTTCGCAAGCATCAAGAAATTCTTTTTGGCCGCCCATTCAACGGCACCGGGATCCACACTAGATGCAGCATGAATAATTCCCCATTTTCGATCAAACGGAAGACCACGATCTGGCTCTAACTGTGCTTCATCCATAAAGTTCGCAGCAAGCCCTTTTACCGGAAAACGGCAAATATCTTTAATAACTATTTTCATATATGTACCATATAGAAGCTTTTAACTGTAGAAAACCCCCAACTCCGCTTGATATAACAATAAAATATTCAATTCTTCTCATCCTACACTTGCCCCACTATGCGAAGAGGATTAAAGTCGCGCCCATGAGTGCATTAGATGATTTTTTCGACAGTGAATTTGATTCACACGCTGACGTTTTAGCCGCGACAAAAGAAGCCTGTCGCGATAGCTTTACCCACATGCTTGCAGGATGTGTTGCCGCCATTCGTGACGGTAATAAAATCATGTTTTTTGGCAATGGTGGCAGTGCAAGTGATGCGCAACATCTGGCCACAGAATTAGCTGTGCGATATGTTAAGGATCGCGGACCTATCGCCGCAATGGCCTTAACCACAGACACATCCAGCCTGACTGCCATTGGCAACGACATGGGGTTTGATGCCCTATTTGAACGTCAAATTCATGCCATCGCCAAGCCCGGCGATATCGCTATTGGTATATCGACAAGTGGCACCAGTAAAAATGTAAACAGAGGCCTTATTGCAGCAAGAGAAACAGGTGTGCAATCTATGGGGTTTTCTGGACGCGATGGGGGCGACATGAAAGATTTATGTGATCCTTGCATTATCATTCCATCAAATAACACAGCCCGCATTCAAGAGATGCACATCCTACTTGGGCACATGCTTTGTGGCGCATTAGAGATAGAATTAGGGTTAGTCTAAGAAGCTCTATCATTGCTCTGTCGTACAGTAAAATTGCCTTTTTACACCTTATATACGTTTTATTTAAAGAATCTGGTCGAATAGCCCCCTCCTCGCATTGACAGTTGGGGTTTGGACCACTATCTCAAATTGTCCAGTTTCTATGGATTAGAACGAATCACTTCATTCTATCATCATTGAATAAACAAGAATTAAACAAATGGGGCGCCTTCCATGATCGGCGGATTACTAAAAGCTGTTTTCGGTTCAACAAATGACCGTATTGTAAAACCACTTATGAAGAAGGTGGAGAGCATTAACGCGCTTGAGCCTGATATGGAGAAACTCTCTGACGATGCATTGAAAGCAAAGACAGATGAGTTCAGAGAACGTCTCAAAAATGGCGAGACAGAAGACAAACTTCTTGTCGAAGCATTTGCCGTTGTGCGTGAAGCTTCAAAACGTGTTTTAGGCATGCGTCATTTCGATGTGCAGCTTGTCGGTGCTATGGTATTACATAGCGGTAAAATTTCCGAAATGCGCACTGGTGAGGGTAAAACCCTTGTTGCAACATTGGCTGTTTATTTAAACGCACTTTCAGGTAAAGGCGTTCATGTTGTCACTGTAAATGATTACCTTGCTGCACGTGACGCCCGCTGGATGGGGCAATTATATAGCTGGTTAGGTCTTAGCATTGGGATTGTTGTTCCTGCATCTGACCCTATGTCACGTCAGGCGGCCTACGCGGCCGATGTTACTTACACCACGAATAACGAATTAGGTTTTGACTATCTTCGTGACAATTTAAAAATCAGCTTGGACGAAATGTGCCAACGGGAATTTAATTTTGCTATCGTAGATGAAGTCGATTCAATTTTAGTAGATGAAGCCCGTACACCGTTGATTATTTCTGGCCCTGCAGAAGATTCATCTGAAACTTATGCCAAAGTCGACAAACTCATTCCGCTTTTCCAAGAAGAGCATTACGAGATCGACGAAAAAGCTAAGCAAATCACCATGACCGATGAAGGTACTGAATTCATTGAAGGTGTATTGCGCGATCAAACAGATCTTTTGGAAGAGGGCAATATGTATGATGTACATAACGTAAGTGTTGTGCATCACATCAACCAAGGCCTACGCGCCCATATGCTCTTTACCAAAGACGTAGATTATATCGTGCAAGATAATAAAGTGATCATCATTGATGAATTCACTGGCCGTATGATGGATGGACGTCGTTATGGAGACGGCTTGCATCAAGCGATTGAAGCAAAAGAGCATGTAGAGATCCAGAATGAGAACCAAACACTTGCCTCTGTGACTTTCCAGAACTATTTCCGTATGTATCCAAAATTGGGTGGCATGACGGGTACTGCATTGACCGAGGCTGCGGAATTCGAAGAAATTTACAACTTACCTGTTGTGGATATTCCTACGAACAAACCGATGACACGTAAAGATTATGATGATGAAGTTTATCGCACCTCCTTAGAGCGCGATAATGCTGTGATCATCCAAGTGAAAGAATGCGTTGAACGCGGGCAGCCAGTATTGGTTGGTACTGCCAATATCGATCGTTCTGAAGAATTATCAAACCTGATGAAAAAAGCTGGCATAAAGCATGAAGTATTGAATGCACGCCAACATGAACGCGAAGCTTTCATCATTGCCGATGCTGGTGTTGGTGGGGCAGTAACCCTTGCAACCAACATGGCTGGTCGTGGTACAGATATCCAACTTGGTGGTAATCTGGAAATGCGTCTTGAAAAAGAACTTGTAGGCATCGAAGACGAAGCCGCACGTGAAATCAGGACAAAAGAAGTTGAAGCTGAAATTGAAGCAGAAAAAGAACGTGTTCTTGCTGCTGGTGGCCTTTATGTGATTGGTACAGAACGCCACGAAAGTCGCCGTATCGATAATCAGCTTCGTGGCCGTTCAGGTCGCCAAGGTGATCCGGGTGCATCTAAATTCTACATCTCTCTTGAAGATGACTTGATGCGTATTTTCGGCTCAGAACGTATGGATGGCATGTTGCGTAAACTTGGCCTTGAAGATGGCGAAGCTATCATTCACCCATGGGTGAATAAGGCTCTAGAAAAAGCACAACAAAAAGTCGAAGCACGTAACTTTGAAATTCGTAAGCAATTATTGAAATTTGACGATGTGATGAATGATCAACGAAAAGTGATCTTTGAACAACGTAAAGATTTAATGCGCGCAGAAGACGTAAATGACACAATTGATGACATGCGCAGCGAAGTTATCGATGACCTGATTGCACGTTGTTCAAAGATCACTTTTCGTTGATCATTCAT
>CBFCZA010000259.1:0-4814 GCA_965602285.1 uncultured Curvivirga sp.
TATCAAGGACAAAACGGTTGATCGCCACAACAACAGGCACACCAAACTGGCCTAAGTTACGGATATGACGCCCAAGGTTTTCTAGGCCTTTTTTAACGGCTTCAACATTTTCTGGCCCTAGTTCTTTCTTATCGACGCCACCATGCATTTTCATCGCACGAATGGTACATACAATAACAACAGCTTCTGGGTTCAAACCAGCCTTGCGACATTTAATATCGAAGAATTTCTCTGCACCAAGATCCGCACCAAAGCCAGCCTCTGTCACAACATAATCCGCTAATTTCAACGCAGCTTTAGTTGCAGAAACAGAGTTGCAACCATGGGCGATATTAGCAAAAGGTCCACCGTGAATGAAGGCTGGGTTATTTTCCAATGTTTGAACCAAGTTTGGCATCAAAGCATCTTTCAACAATACAGTCATTGGCCCTGGTGCTTTTAAATCACGTGCATAAATCGGTTCGCGTTCACGAGTATAACCCACAACGATTTTACCAAGGCGTTCTTCCAAATCTTTCAAATCATTAGAAAGGCAGAAGATAGCCATCACTTCAGATGCCACCGTAATATCAAAACCTGTTTGACGTGGGAAACCATTTGAAACACCACCAAGAGACACAACAGTATCACGAAGGGCACGGTCATTCATGTCTACCACGCGACGCCATGCAACACGGCGTTCATCAAAACCTAACTCATTTCCCCAATAAATATGGTTATCAATCAAAGCTGAAAGAAGGTTATGGGCAGCACCTATTGCGTGAAAGTCACCTGTAAAATGAAGGTTGATATCTTCCATAGGAACTACTTGGGCGTAACCACCACCAGCAGCGCCGCCTTTAACACCAAAACATGGACCTAAAGAAGGTTCGCGCAATGCCATGATTGCCTTCTTGCCAATGGCATTTAAACCATCACCTAATCCAACAGTCGTTGTGGTTTTACCTTCGCCGGCTGGCGTTGGTGAAATTGCAGTCACCAAAATCAATTTACCGTCTTTTCGATCCTTAATAGAATCCAGAAACTCAAAGCTAACTTTTGCTTTGTCTGGGCCATACTGGCGTAAAGCTTCGGCTGGAATCTCTAATTTTGCACCGATTTCAGTGATGGGCAGCATTGTAGCTTCACGTGCAATATCGATATCTGACTTCGCCATGGGGACGCACCTTCTCTTTATGTTGTTTTGTATAAGACCGCTATTATTTATTATTCGTTTTTTACTACATCAGACATTAAGCAAATCAGGACATAGTAAAATCTAAGATCGCGACTTATTCTAACCCTGACACGACAAATTTGTCGATAGTTTATTTTTCATGACAGGAAATATTTTTTAAGAAGGGGAAAACCTGAATAACTACACAAACATCATTTGCATTTAAAATCTGCACTGCGCTTTTCAAAAAAGGCATTTATGGCTTCCATATGATCCTCCGTGGAGTGAAGGCAACCTTGTGTTTTAGCGCACTCTTCTAGATGGGGCTCTAATGTCGTAAACTGTCCTTCGCGCATCAGGCGTTTAGTTGCCCGCACCGCCAATGGGGCGTTGGCGGTTATTCTCGCCGCTAATTGCTTTGCTTCTTCCATGAGGGTTTCTTGTGGCACTATCCGTCCAACAAGGCCTATCTCTAAAGCACGATCTGCACCAATGGGTTCTGCTGTTAGGAGCATCTCTGCTGCATTACTTTGCCCGACAATTCGCGGTAAATACCATGCGGCCCCATCCCCCGGGGCAATGCCGATCTTTACAAATGGGGTACAAAACTTTGCTTCTGGTGCGCCTAGGCGAATATCACACATGCAGACAAGGTCAAGAGCAGCCCCATATGCAGGCCCGTTCACCGCAGCAATGACAGGCACATCTAAATTATAAAAAATAGGCGGCACACGTAAGATGCCATCCAGATAAGCCTGTTCTATATCCTTATCACTCCCAACAAACATATCCGTCTTATCGCGCATATGTTTTACATTTCCACCAGCGGAAAAAGCACGCCCAGCCCCCGTTAAAATCACAACCCTTATGTCTTCATGATCTTTAACTTTCTGCAACGCTTCCAAAAAGGCCTCAATCATTGTGGGATCAGAAAAAGCATTTAGCTCTTCTGGTCGATTAAGGGTTAAAGTCGCAACATGGTTTTCAACATGAAATAATACTGGGCCAGACATAATGTGCCTCTTCTTAGATGGAGCTATGGTTTAAAGAATTTCCAAAACAGATTCAGGTGGACGACCGATACGAGCCTTACCATTGGTAATCACGATAGGGCGTTCAATAAGCTTAGGTGTATTATGCATGGCTTTGAATAAGGCATCTTCTTCAACCTCTTTCAATCCTTGCTCTTTATATTCAGCTTCTTTTACACGCATCATGTCACGGGCAGTTACACCTAACATAGCAGCCACGTCCTTAAGTGCTTCAACAGATGGGGCATCATTCAAATAATCAACAATGGTTGGATTAATGCCTTTTTCTTCCAGAAGAGCCAGTGTTTGGCGTGATTTAGAACAACGAGGATTATGGTAAATTGAAACAGTCATAAAAAAGCTTTCATATTTCAGGAGTTAAACTTACCTCATTTTTTATCGGCAGAATTCGATTGAGGCAACGAGAATAATCTGATGTGGTGATGACCTTAATTTAGAACAGCCTTTTTTGTCTCTTGTATAAGGGGGAATTTAGCATACAGTTGGCCTAATTATCGGGAAGGTTAGCAATCAATATGACCATTAATAATAAGGGGTTTTCGGACAATATCACTGGCATGATATGGATGTTGCTTGCCGTGTTTTTATTCTCTGCATTACATACACAAATTCGCTATGCTTCCCAAGATATTGATGCGCTTGTCGTTGTATTTTTTCGGAATATTTTTGGTGCCATAGTCTTAGTTCCATTACTTTTCAAACATGGAATGGCACCTCTAAAAACGAAACGCCCCGGTATGTTGCTTTGGCGTGCGATCTTAAATGCGGGGGCGATGTCTTTATTTTTCACAGCACTTGCAACGGCTCCCCTTGCTGACGTAACGGCCCTTAGTTTTCTAGGCCCTATTTTCGCGACGCTACTTGCCATAGTCATTTTCAAAGAACAAGTCGGCTTTCACCGTTGGTTCGCTATTCTCCTCGGCTTTATAGGGGCATTAATAATATTGCGCCCTGGCTTGGTTGAAATAGACGATGGTTCCATACTTGTGATTATTGCATCTGTAATGTGGGCCGGGGCCTTAATGGTGATCAAAGCCCTATCTAAAACGGAATCCAGCCTAACAATTACCTTCTATATGACTATCATGATGACCCCAATAACCTTGGTTCCTGCTTTATTTGTTTGGCAATGGCCAGAAGGAACTACTTGGGTTTGGCTTATATCCATTGGCATATCAGGAACCTTAGCCCAGTATTGTATGACAGAAAGCCTACGGTTAGGTGAAACACATGTGGTTATGCCCATGGATTACACACGTTTGGTTTGGTTGGCTATTATTGGATGGTTCTTGTTTCAAGAAACCCCAGACTTCTATACCATAATTGGCGGCATTGTTATCGCGGCAAGTGCGACTTACATCGCATGGAGAGAATCACGAAAGCATAAAAAAAGTAAGCAAAAAATTGCTTAGTTAATTGACTTTTATGCATCTTTATCCCAACTTGTGATCACAGTATGAACAACAGTGAGTTGGATATCTATTCATTATGACCGATCAAATCATAAATCCCGTGACAGGCGCACAATTACCGGAACATCTTACTTTACAAGAGAAAGTATTCCAGCGTCTTCGCTTTGATATTATGATCGGAAACTTCGAACCGGGCAAAGCCGTCACCATACGTGGGTTAGCTGAAGAACTTGGCACAAGCCCTATGCCTGTCCGTGAAGCTTTGCGTCGCCTTGTTGCTGAACGGGCCTTGGAATTATTACCAAATCGCCGTGTAACTGTCCCTAAAATGACTGCAAAAAAATATCAGGAACTTGCTGATGCGCGTGTGGCGATGGAATCACTTGCTGCGCGTCGCGCTTTTCCCTTTATCGATGAAGAGAAATTAAATATTTTAAGCAATATCGATAAGGAAATTGATAAAGCTATTATTGATGAAGATGTCGAAACCTATCTTGTCAAAAATATGGAGTTTCATTTTACCCTTTATAATTTTGGTCCTTCCCAAGTTATTTTCCCTTTAATTGAAAGCCTATGGCTGCAAATCGGCCCTTTTTTGAAAATGGCCATGAAAAGAAAAGGGTTAGGTACAGTTGATGACCAACATATCGCGGCGATGAAAGCGATTAAAAACGGAGATATTGAAGGCCTATCACAAGCGATATCATTAGATATCCTTGATGGTGTCAACCGATTGCCCGATGAAGAATTCTCAAACCTTTAACGAGGTAAAAAAATCGTTTAATCTTTAAAATCAGGAATACCATTTCCTATATCAATGAAATCCCTTTTTTGGACCGTTACTAATTCTAGGCGGTGATTTTCTTGCTCTGGCTTCCATATGTTTTCATCGATTTCAACATTGGTATAATATAAAAGTGGGTTTTTCGTTTTATCATTTTCAAATGGAAGACCAAGACCTTCAACACTAATAGCCAAACCAGTTGAAAGCTTGAAAGTAAGTACTACACGCATACCACAGGGTTTTTCATGGCATGCATAAAATGCTTCCGCTGCCTTCGCCCGTCTTTCAGGGGCTACTTGATCTAAATAATTATCGCCCGTCCGGTCAAACCCATCGCGCTTTCCGATAGTCGTTCCGGCAAGACGAAAAATAATCTCTTCTGGGGAAATAAGTTCATATATGGTGATATA
>CBFCZA010000260.1:0-4794 GCA_965602285.1 uncultured Curvivirga sp.
TGGGGGGCAAGTGCCGTTGGCATGTCCACAGTTCCCGAAGTCATCCTTGCCCGCCATGCGGGTTTAAAAGTAGCAGGTATATCTAACATCACTAACCTTGGGGCTGGTTTGTCCGATGAGAAACTAAGCCATGAACATACAATGGCAATGGCGGGAATTGGGGCCGAAAAAATATCTTCTATCCTTAAGGCCTATTTAGAAGAAGGGGCTTTATAATTATGGACATGAAAAAAGCAGCTCAACTTTCAATAAACTGTTTAGATCTCACCTCTTTAAATGATGATGATACAGAGGCGAACATTAAAGAACTCTGTGTTAAGGCCCAAACAAAACATGGCCACACGGCAGCAGTTTGCGTATGGCCAAGATTTTCAAGCCTTGCAGTAGATCTATTGAAAGACACAGATATAAAAGTTACTGCCGTTGCCAATTTTCCAGATGGTGAAACAGATATCGATCAAGCTGTAAGCGTCACAAAACAAATTGTTGAATCAGGTGCCCATGAAGTTGATGTGGTATTTCCATATCGCGCCTTATTAGATGGCGATAAAGATACAGGCATACAATTGGTAAGCGCATGTAAAAATGCCTGTGGTTCAGATGTCACTTTAAAAGTGATCATCGAGTCTGGAGAACTTAAAAATGATGACATCATCCGACAAGCTAGCGAGATATCTTTGCGCTGTGGGGCAGATTTCATAAAAACATCCACTGGTAAATCGCTGGTTTCTGCTACCCCCGAAGCAGCAAAAATCATGCTTAACGCAATTAAAAACCATGGTAGTGGTGGTTTCAAAGCATCCGGCGGTATTCGTGACACTGAAACTGCCGCCCTTTATTTAGAAATAGCATCCACCATCATGGGCGAAAATTGGATTAACAGTGATCATTTTAGGTTTGGCGCAAGTGGTGTGTTAACCAACCTACTTGCCGTTTTAGATGATACAGACGAAGCCCATAATAACTCCAGCTATTGAGCATTTAAAAATGGAGAAGCCTAATGCTTCCACAAGAAATTATTCGAAAAAAGCGCGATGGTCATAAACTTAACAATGATGAAATCCAATTTATTGTAGATGGCATTACCCATAATAATTTGTCAGAAGCACAAGTTGGAGCCTTTGCCATGGCTGTTTTTTTTCAAGGCATGGACATGGACGAACGCGTTGCCCTCACCCGTGGGATGATGCATTCTGGCGATGTTATGCAATGGGATAATTTATGCCTAGATGGACCGGTCGTAGATAAACATTCTTCTGGGGGTGTTGGCGATAAAATTAGCTTAATGCTTGCCCCTATTGTTGCATCATGTGGCGCTTATGTTCCGATGATTGCAGGGCGTGGCCTTGGCCATACAGGTGGCACCGTTGATAAATTAGAAGCTATTCCTGGATATAACACAACCCCAAGTGATGAGGTTTTTCGTTCCATCGTCAAAGATTTAGGCTGTGCCATCATTGGACAAACTGGTGATTTAGCACCAGCTGACAAACGCCTATATGGTATTCGTGATGTCACCGCGACTGTTGAATCCGTTCCTTTAATAACCGCATCTATTCTGTCCAAAAAGCTTGCCGCAGGCTTAGAAGCCTTAGTCATGGATATCAAATGTGGAAATGGTGCATTTTGTGATACTTTTGAAATGGCTAAGGAACTATCAGAAAGTATTGTCGCCGTTGCAAATGGGGCCAATACAAAAACCCATGCATTGATCACCGATATGAACCAAGTATTAGGTAATACAGCAGGAAACACCGTTGAAACCATTGAAGTTATTGACTACCTAACCAATCAAGGGCCGCGCGAAAGTCGCCAACATGAAATCACGATGGCTCTGGCTGGCGAGATGATCCTACTTGGTAATCTTGCAAATACTATTGAAGATGCGAGGGCAATGGCAGAAGAAGCCCTTTCAAGTGGCCGTGCTGCGGAAAAATTTGCTCAAATGGTCGTTGCACTTGGTGGCCCAAGCGATTTGATTGAGAAAAAAGACATCCATATGCCACTAGCAAAGGTCACACGCGATGTATATCTAAACGAAACAGGTATCATAACAGAAATGGACACCCGCCAAATAGGTCTATCAGTAGTAACATTGGGGGGAGGGAGAAAATCCCCAAGTGACGATATAGATCATTCCGTAGGCCTAAGTTGTATTCGTGGATTGGGTGATCATGTTGATACAAGCATGCCATTTTTGCGTATTCATGCTCATAATGAAGATCAAGCGGATCAAGCAGAAACTATGATCAAAGCAGCTGTATCTGTTGGTGACAAGGCCCCGAAAAGTCAGAATATTGTGATAGAGCGTATCACTAAGGTATAATATCTAATTGAAAAAATTGCGAATTTTAGAATAGAAAGTCTCATAATGGCACGTGCCTTCATTTTGATCATGGATAGTTTAGGGATCGGTTCCGCAGAAGATGCGGAAAGTTTTGGGGATACTGGCGCAGATACACTTGGTCATATTGCAGAAGCTTGTGAAAAAGGGTTGGCGAATGAAAAAGGGCGCAAAGGCCCATTAAAAATTCCAAATTTATTGTCTTTAGGTCTTGGGCAAGCTTGGATGGATGCGACGGGGAAGTCCCAGACATCTTTATCGCATCATGAAGGTTTCAAAGGTGCTTATGGCTTTGCTCAAGAGATATCACATGGCAAAGATACACCCAGTGGTCACTGGGAAATTGCGGGCCTTCCTGTGGATTTTGACTGGGGCTTTTTCCCTAAAACAATACCTTCTTTTCCAAAAGAATTAACCGACGCCTTCATCGATCAAGCTGCTTTATCTGGGGTTTTAGGAAACAAGCATTCTAGTGGTACCGTCATTCTAGATGAATTGGGAGAAGAACATATAAAGACTAATATGCCGATCTGCTACACCTCTGCTGATAGCGTCTTTCAAATTGCCGCACATGAGGAACATTTTGGATTAGATCGATTGTATGAGATTTGTGAAATAGCAAAGACTATTTGTGATAAATGGAATGTAGGGCGTGTCATAGCCCGTCCCTTCATTGGTGAGGCATCGAGCCAATTCAAACGAACAGGTAACCGTAGGGACTACACCACGAAACCACACGCGGATACCTTACTGGATGTCATGGTACAGCATGGTAAGAAGGTTGTTTCCGTGGGAAAAATATCTGATATTTTCGCCCATCGTGGCATCAGTGAAAAAGTTAAAGCTACGGGCAATATGGCCTTATTTGATGCAACGTTGGAACTAGCTCAGGCAAAAGGTGATAATACCTTAATATTCACAAATTTCGTTGATTTTGACGCAGAATATGGACATCGCCGTGATATCGCAGGCTATGCAAATGCCCTAGAAGAATTTGATCAACGTTTGCCTGAATTGTTAGCACAGTTAAAACCCGACGACCTTTTGCTCATCTCAGCAGATCATGGATGTGACCCCAGCTGGGAAGGGTCGGACCATACCCGTGAATATGTACCTGTGGTTTTTGCTGGGCCTCAAGTCATTTCACAAAACCTTGGTCGTCGTGGGACCTTCGCAGATATGGGGCAAACATTGGCTTCTCATTTTTCAATCCCTTCTCTACCCCACGGTATATCTTGTTTTGGAGCATTAAAATGACGATGACAACAAAACGGTTCACCTCCTCAATTGATGGGTGCCTAAGCGAAGAAATGAAGGTATTTTATGAAAAAAATGGCTTTGTCATTATAGAAAATTTTGTAGACGACGTTATTTGTGACAACATGCGCGCACATGCGAACAACCTTGTAGAAGCCTTTGATCCATCAGGTATTTCTACTATTTTCTCTACACAAAAAAGAAGCCATGCAGCCGATGAATATTTCAAAACGTCAGGTGATAAAATAAGGTTCTTTTTTGAAGAAGAAGCTTTTGATAACCAAGGGGAGCTTAAACAGGAAAAATCGAAATCCATCAATAAAATGGGCCATGCCATGCATGACTTAGACCCTGTTTTTCAAAAGTTTTCATACACAACAAAACTTAAAAATTTGGTGCAAGACCTTCCTTTGGAACAGCCACAAATTTTACAATCCATGTATATTTTTAAGCAACCAAAAATCGGGGGTGAAGTGAATATGCATCAAGATAGCACCTTCCTTTATACAGAACCAGAAAGTGTCATTGGTTTCTGGTTTGCCCTTGAGGATGCCACATTAGAAAATGGGTGCTTATGGGGCATGCCTACACGCCATAATGAACCCCTTAAGGATAAGTTTGAATATAATGAAGATGGTGAACTAACCTTAAAAACCGTAGCCCCAACAACTTGGAACCAAGACGACGCCCTTCCCCTTGAGGTTAAGAAGGGGACTTTGATCATCTTGCATGGACATTTACCCCATTATAGTGCACCTAATCGTTCCCTTAAATCGCGTCACGCGTATACATTACATGCCATAGATGGAAAATGCGAATATCCTGATACAAATTGGCTTAAACGTGGGGAAAACCTTCCCCTTAAAAATTGGTTAGAAGGATAATTAATGCCTATTCAAGACATCCCAAAAGTAGAACTTCACGTGCATATTGAAGGTACCATCACGCCAAGTTTAGCAAAAAAACTATCGGCCCGTAATGGTGTAGAACTAAGCGCTGCTGTTTTAAAATATGATGATCGTTACGAATTCACTGATTTTTTAGATTTTTTAAAACAATATGATGCGGTTGCAGCCTGCCTTCGCACGGCTAAAGATTATGAAGATCTGGTTTATGATTATCTGGAACGTTGTGCTGCAGAAAATGTAATCTATGTAGAATTTTTTGGATCAAAAGATCATGGCGAACAATGT
>CBFCZA010000261.1:0-4713 GCA_965602285.1 uncultured Curvivirga sp.
GGCTGTTTTAGATGTGATGGAAAACGAAAACATCCAAGCTAATGCTAAAGAAGTGGGCGCATATATCATTGAAAAACTTAAAGAAATCATGCCAAATCATAAATCCATTGGTGCGGTACATGGCAAAGGTTTATTCCTTGGCCTAGAGCTCCTCAAAGATCAACAAACGTTAGAACCTAACAAGCCTTTAGCGTCTCAAACCCGCGATTTAATGCGCCAAAAGGGCGTTCTTATGGGCACGTTTGGCATCCATGACAATATCTTAAAAATTCGCCCTCCAATGGTATTTTCAAAAGGCGATGCAGACTTCTTAGTCGAGAAACTAGACGAAAGTCTGACTGAATTAGGGGGATAAAAGGGCTATTTGAGAACGTACCTCTTTTGCAACACTTATCAAAAAGCTGCAGTTTTCTGTGGCTTTTTTGATGTTTATCACTTGCCATAAATCGCGACGCCCCACAATATAGACCAGTATGAACAATAAAGGTGGGTACGGGACGTGCTTTTTTTAAAAGCTCTAACGCTAAAACGACGAATCAGGAATCGAACTAGGGATCTGGAACCTCAGGTGCTGGAAACCAAGAAATCGAAAAATGCTCCTTTGTTTGGGTGTGATGTTTTTTCATCTCTTCGTTCAAGTGTATTTGCGTCACTTGCTTCCGTGTTATTATTAACAACGCCTTCTTTTGCTAATTCAGATACAACAAAAAAAGAAACGGCAAGCTTACCTACTGGGCAAGAGTTTTTTAATGGAACCAGCCCATCTACGAATTACAATCAAAGCTATAAGCTTCCTGAAATTCTTTCGGCTAAAGATTCTGAACTTTACAAACAGATTTTTGAACTACAAAGCCAAGGTAAATGGAACGCAGCAACCAAGCTTATCAAGAAGCTAGATGATCCGTTATTATTGGGCCATGTTGATTTCCAACGTTACATGCATCCCACCGCCTATCGTTCTAAATATTTAGAACTTAAAAAATGGATGGGTAAATATTCTGACCACCCCGGTGCGGGACGGGTCTATAAGCTAGCCTTGCGTCGCCGTCCAGCTAACTACAAATATCCTGTACAACCACGAAATCCTGATTTACCCGGTTTTGATGGTACAGAAGAAGAAGCAAAACAACCACAGGCCGTTTATAAAACGCCTAAGGTTGAAAAACCTTATAAAAAGAAATCATGGCGTAAAGAAATGCGTCAAGTACAACGCCAAATCAAACGCTGGGTACAACGTGGGAACGTTACATTCGCTTTAAAGAAGCTGGATACAAAACGGAACCGTAAGATTTTTGATAAAATCAGCTATGCGGAAAGCTTAGGTGTTATTGCACGTGGCTACTATCGTTACCATAAAGATAAAGAAGCCATCGAAGTTGCACGACGCGCGGTTAGTCTTTCGCCGGAAATCGCAGATAATGCCCGTTGGTGGGCAGGTTTATCTGCGTGGCGCATTAAAGATTATGAAACTGCAGCTCAGCTATTTTCTGGTTTAAGTGAAGGTAAATATACACCCACCGATAGCCGCGCCGCGGGCGCCTATTGGGCATCACGATCCTACCTTCAAGGCGGCTGGCCTGCGGCTGTAAATCCTATGCTAGAAAAAGCATCAAACTATAAACATACATTCTATGGCCTCATAGCCTCTCAAGCCTTAGGGCGGGATCCCGGCTTTGACTGGAACATGGCTGGCTTAAATGACATTGATATGGAATTATTACTTCGCATTCCTGCGGCTAAACGTGCGTTGGCTTTAATTCAGGCAGACCAATCCCATCGTGCCGAAACAGAATTACGCCGATTTGTGAACAATTTACCTGCATCGTTAAGTAAGGCCGTATTAGCCTTTGCCGATGCGGCTGGTTTAGCAGATCTTTCATATCGTTTAGGTGTTTCCATCCAACGCAGTGAAGGTCGGGCCATGGATGCTGCGATTTACCCTGTCCCCGGATGGGCGCCAGAAAATGGTTTCCAAATAGACAAAGCACTGATTTATGCCTTTGTCCGCCAAGAATCACGCTTTCGCCCTCGCGCAAAAAGTAGTGCTGGTGCGCGTGGCCTTATGCAACTGATGCCCGCGACTGCTGGCTATATGGCGAAAAAACGATTTAAAGGCACCGAAAGAGACAAGCTGTATGAACCTGATTATAACCTCATGTTAGGTCAGAAATATTTAAAACATTTGTTGGATGATTTCTCCAACGGTGGAAATCTCTTCCATATGGCTGCTGCATATAATGGTGGTCCCGGTAACTTACAAAAATGGATGAGGAAGGTTGATTATCAAGACGATCCTTTGCTCTTCATTGAAAGCCTTCCATCGCGCGAAACGCGCCTTTATATCGAACATGTTTTTTCCAACCTTTGGATTTATCGAAATCGCCTAGGGCAACCCGCCCCTACATTAGAAGCTATCCTCTCTGGGAACTGGCCCATTTATATTGGTTTGGATCGCCTAAATCCGATAGCGAATATTGTAGAACAAGTTCAAACGACATCACTTAATTAAAATCCTATCAGCCTGTCATAGACATCTACGGCTAAATTTCTAAGGAAAAATCATTATGGCTCTTGATCCATCTCGCCCATTCATTCCTTTAAATATCGCAATTTTAACAGTTTCAGACACCCGTGGTTTGGCTGAAGATAAATCAGGTCAAATCCTAGTGGATCGTCTGGAAAAAGACGGTCACATTTTGGGTGATCGGAAAATATTAAAAGACGACATCCCTGATATTGTTGATCAATTAAAAGCATGGTGTGATGACGAAAAAATTGATGTCATCATCTCCACCGGTGGCACAGGTTTAACTGGACGTGATGGAACACCAGAAGCATTTGAACAGGTTTATGAAAAACCGATCCCAGGGTTCGGTGAACTTTTCCGTATGTTAAGCTATCAAAAAATTGGTAGCTCCACTATTCAAAGTCGCGCAACAGCAGGTGTTGCTAAAGGAACCTATATGTTTGCCGTTCCTGGATCTTCTGGGGCTTGCAAGGATGCTTGGGATGACATCCTTCAAACCCAACTGGATAACCGCCATCGTCCTTGCAATTTTGTTGAAATCGCACCGCGCCTACGCGAACATGAAAAATAAGAGAATACAGGAATCACTTTTATGAACACCCCAAGCAAAAACCCATGGGATCAGCGTTACGCGACTGAAGATTTTCAATATGGCCTAACCCCAAATGAATTCCTTGTTGAACAAGCAAAATTACTTGCCCCAGCTAGCGATGTTTTAGCGTTAGCAGATGGTGAAGGTCGAAATGGTGTTTGGCTTGCAGAACAAGGCCATAAAGTTTTATCCGTTGATGGGTCTCAAGTAGGTTTAGATAAGGCAACGAAGCTTGCCTCTGATCGTGGCGTTGAGATATCTACGCTATGTACGGATCTAAACGCATGGGAATGGCCCGAAGAAAAGTTTGATGCAATCGTTAGTATTTATTTCCATACAGCACCTGACATACGCGAAAAGCTGCATGCGAAAGCCAAACAATCTTTAAAATCGGGCGGTATTCTTATTTTAGAGGCCTTCAATAAATCGCAACTTGGGCGTGGCACTGGCGGCCCTCCCAATGTGGACTGGCTTTTTAATGAAGAAGAACTGCGTGCCGATTTCTCTGATATGAAAATAGAATTCTTAGAAGAATCAGAAACCAGTTTGGATGAAGGTCCTCTGCATAGCGGTTCTGCTGGCGTCATTCGTCTTATTGCTTACAAAAAATAATTACTATTTAGAACTGTCATATATGGCCTCCCCAATGCGGGTGCGTATATGGCTTAAGGTTTCATCTATATAGGTTTGCCTCGCTTCTTTGCTAGCAAACCTAGCGCTGGCTAGCTTCTTTTCCATCATATCTAACTCGCTAAAACTCTGGCCTCTCAGGTCTTGATAACCTGCACTGTTTGTAAAACCACTGAAGTTTCGTTCAGCATAGGGCTGACTTAATAACATTAACGATCCATGTTCTCGCCAAAGCAAATCATACATCATATGGCTCTGATCCTCAGTTATAATGGAAGAAAGTCTGTCTAAAACCTCAGCCTCTAGTGCATCCAATTCTTTGACGAAGTCATTCACTCCTATTTCATTTTTGAGAATTCTCTTTTTCAACCCAACAATTTGATCCTTCAACCCTATGATGGACGTGGCTTCAATAGCCATCGACTGGTTCGTATTTAAATTCAATGGATTATCTTTATTATTCAACATTGATAAAACCGAATGAGACAATAAGTAATCAGAACCAGCCACAGAACTTGAGACCCAAAGCCCTAAAGATAAAAATGAAATGGCTGCATATTTACATAAATTATTGAACAATAGCTGTTGCTCCATTTTCATTAGTTTCAAACACAGGGGCACTTTCTGACCCTGTTATAGATTGCACCCCGACAGGTCGACTCATTTCTTGTTGGACTTCTTCTTCCCCAACAGAGACCATAAATTCAGGACGGAACTTTCCTATCATCAATTTGACACGCGCAGATTGACCATCGGTTAATTCAGTTAGGCACTTATCATCGGAATAGTTCATAAAATTACTTATCGGTGACAGATCATCACCAGAGCAAGATTTTTGCTTACTTACTTTCGGGCAACCGTAATCAGGTTCACTATGGGATAAGGTATCACTAACTTCATCCCCTTCACCATCACATCCATCTTGAAACGTATGAAGTAGACCTAACCAATGCCCTACTTCATG
>CBFCZA010000262.1:0-4709 GCA_965602285.1 uncultured Curvivirga sp.
GATTAAGGCTGTTCATGGCCTTATCTTCATCACCAGCACGTAATTGACGGGTCATAAGGGGCAATAATGCCACCCCAACCGCAATGCCAATGACGCCAAGAGGCAGTTGGTTCACACGATCTGCGAAATAAAGATAGGATACGGACCCTTCGGCTAAAAGACTGGCTAATATATCGCCCATCATCACATTGATTTGTACGACCCCTGCCCCAAGGACACCCGGCGCCATCAGCCAAAGAAGCTTCTTAACATCAGGGGTTAGGCGAGGACGTGAAAAGGGCACCATGATGCCCGCCTTTTGACAGGCAAGCCCAAGGAAAAGAAGCTGACATGCCCCTGCAATGAAGACACCTGTTGCCATGGCATGTCCGGGAAGGGTGAAGACATCAAAGGATATCAGGATTAGAACCGTGATCATCACGATATTTAATAAAACGGGCGCTGCGGCTGCGGCGGCAAATCGGCCTACACTATTCAACATACCGGAAAATTGTGCACATAGGGTCATGAATAGCAAATAGGGGATTGTGATCTGGGCTAATGACACGGTGAGCATGAATTTTTCAGGGTTACTGACAAAGCCGGGTGCAACGATGCTCATCACTGCAGGCATAAACATCAGGGCTAAAGCCGTAATGAAGACCATAGAAAAGGTGAGGACGGCGGCAACTTCCCCGCCAAATTTCCGAGCCGCCTCGACGCCGTCTTCTTCTATTTTTCGGGCGTAAAGGGGGACAAAGGCCGCGTTCATGGCCCCTTCCCCAAATAGACGGCGGAAAAGATTTGGGAATTTAAAGGCGATGAAAAACGCATCGGCAATCATACTTGCCCCCACCACATTGGCGATAAGCATATCACGAACAAAACCAAGAATTCGACTGATCATGGTCCAGCCGCCAATGGTGGCAACAGCGCGCATTAAATTCATATTTTGAAGACCCTAAAAATTACTTCTGAGCTAACCTATAAGATTCATGCCTTAAAAGTAAGGCATTTATATGGTTTCATATGGTGAAAATATGGATGAAAGCTTGCAGCAATGCCACAGGCTAACTACATATTTAACTTAACAGATTATTTTATGCCACTCTTAAAGAATTCAGGGATTGAACAGATGTTTACTGCGGTTGCAAAGGCGCTGGGCCAAATAGGCGAAAGACGCCTTCGTAAAGTTTTACTCAAAAGTATCGTCGGGGCCTTTGGGGTGTTTATCCTGACATGGATGGTTTTGACGTCTTTACTGTCTTCTGTTGTCTGGTCTGAACTGCCTTATATCGGCGCGTTGATTGATTGGATGGGGTTCTATTTTGATGCGGCATCCGTCTTTTTCTTAGGCGCGGGCATTGTGGCCCTTACATATATCTTGTTCCCCCCCGTGATGACGTCAGTGATGGGGTTCTTCTTGGATGAAGTTTGTGAGGCAGTTGAAGATAAACATTATCCTAACCTTGGTCCTGCACGCGACAGCGGTACAACAGAAGCCATCGTTACGGGTTTAAAATTCTTAGGTATCATCATTTTGGTGAACTTAATTGCGATGCCTTTTTATGCGCTTACATGGTGGTTTGGCCTTGGTTTTGTTTTGTATTACTTGATCAACGGATATCTATTGGGACGTGAATATTTTGAACAAGTGGCCCATCGTCGTATGGATCCGCGCGGGGCCTTGTTGCTTCGTAAAACCCATAGCGGCAAAGTGATGTTCTTTGGTTGTGTGGTGGCCTTTAGTATGACCATCCCTTTTGTGAATTTAGTTATCCCTGTATTGGCGACAACGACAATGGTTCACATGTTTATGGGGATGCGTGCAAAAAGTGGTGATTTTGCCGAACATACAGGGCAAACTATTATTACTGGTTGATAGTCTTATCTATTAGGTTCAAGCCTAAAAAGGATGATAGATTTTATGAAACAAATTTCCATATTAATTTTGCTGGTGGCTATTTCTGCCTGTAGTTCAAATACGGTAGAAAAACCGCCTAAACAGGTTGAAGTCACCCTGCCCGTTCATACTGAAACCAATGCGTTAGAATCTGTTGTTGAGGTTGTTGAGGAAACTGCTGTTGAAACACCAACGGTGATTACGAAACAGAAAACACCTGAAGTAGAACCCACGCTTGAAGTGAAAGAAGCGCCTAAACTTGCCGTTATCGAAATTAAGGTAGATGAAAATCCAGATCAATTTTTAGGCGCTGGCCTTGGTTTGATCAGTGAACGTATTGGGGCACCTTATTTTGCCCGTAGGGATGGTTCCATAGAAGTTTGGCAATATCATCGTGATTGGTTAAATGGAAAATGCCATTTGGATTTATTCTTATATCCCCACACAAGTGAGCTCGGCACGGCCTTAAAGGTTAAATATACCGAATTACGCAGTGAATTTTTAAGTAAAAAAGATCAACGTGCCTGTTTCGCAGAGATGCTAAGAGATCAAATCAGGGCGCATGGTCAGCCGATTTCGTAAAGTATTAACGAACCGTCTAAATTTAATCAGGCTATGGTCTTTCCCTTAAATTTACAGATATGTGAAATCACACATACGGGGCATTCAGGTTTGCGGGCTTTGCACACATAACGCCCATGCAAAATAAGCCAGTGGTGGGCGTGTAATTTCCAATGTTTTGGAATTTTACGCTCCAACTTCTTTTCTACCTCTATAGGCGTCTTTCCTGTTGCTATCCCTGTTCTGTTGCCAACTCGAAACAAATGAGTATCCACGGCAATTGTTGGAATGCCAAAGGCCATATTCATCACAACATTGGCGGTTTTACGCCCAACGCCTGCAAGTTTTTCAAGATCTTCACGTTTTTGTGGCACTTCGCTGTTGAAATCTTTGACCAGCATTTCTGCGGCTGCGATGACATTTTTGGCCTTGGAATTAAACAAACCAATGGTTTTTATATGCCCGATAAGGCCTTTTAACCCTAATTCAAGCATGTCTTCTGGGGTCGATACGATCTGAAATAGTTTCTTTGTGGCCTTGTTCACCCCGATATCTGTGGCTTGTGCAGACAAGGCGACTGCCACTAAAAGCGTATAGGGGTTGGTATAATCCAACTCCCCTTTTGGCTCTGGATCTTTGTCATGCAGACATTGAAAAAACTCTTCAACCAGTTCTTTTTTCATGGGTTCACTCTATTAATCTGCAAGGGCTGTATGTTGTTTTTCATAACGAGTTAGGTTTTTTTCAAACTCTGTTAGGCGTTTGTAAATACTGCGTAATTCAGTAATTCTTGTCCAGTTATCGACCAAGTAAGCAAACCCGCCGTGGACTTTTCCAAAAGCGTTTGAAACTTGTATCATTGTACCCATAAGAATTGCACCAGTAAACAAACTTGGTGCCATGACAAGATAAGGTCCAAGTGACATTAACTGACCATAAAAACTGAGCCATAAATCAAAATAAGTATAATTAATATACAAACGATGAGAGCAGAATTTAACGCCGGTGAATAACTCGATCAATGTTGTAGTCTGAGCATAAACCGCCTTGTTATCTTCACCTAGGACAAGGTCTTTTCGAAATGCTGCTTCTTCTCTTTGGATATTATATTCAAGTCCTGGCAATTTAATACCAACAAACCAAGAAACGAGAAGGCCTCCTACTGAGAAGAATAAAGCAGCCCAAACGAGAGACCCTTCAATGTCCCGCAATATTGGCACATCGACTTTTGAGCTGAGTTCCCAAAGTATAGGTGTGAAGGCAATTAATGTAAGGATGGCCCGCACTGCACCAAGACCCAAGCTTTCTACAATTGCCGCAAATTTGGCTGCATCTTCTTGTATTCGTTGGGACGCCCCTTCAATTTCTTCTTCAACTGATTGCCATCTAGGAATATACCCAAAGGTTATGGCTTGTCGCCATCTCAAAGCATAAATTCTTGTAAACCATGAAGTGAAAGCCATCAGGAAAATCCATGGTGTTGCTAAAACAACAAAAGAAATTGAAGCAAAATCCATGGTGAATAAATAATCAATACTGATGATTTTATTTACAAAGAGAGTAACACCTTCGTTTGGCTTATCGTAATATTTCTCTGCTTCAGAAAAAAGATCGTAAAAACCTTTGTACCATTCATTTAGCCAAACGGTGAATTGAACTTGAATCCAAACGGAAATAAGGAGGAAAGCCCCACCACCATAAGCCCACGTGCGCCATTCTTTGGATTTAAAGAAATATTTAAACAAGAGTTCATCTCCATCTGAGGCTATTATTATGTTAGATGTAATGTGGTCTGCTTCGTGGGGCTTTGTCTAGGGCCTAACGTCGATTTCACATAGTTTTATTCAATAGAGTTTGATAAAGTCTGTTTACGTCAAAAATAAGGCTATTTAGAAAACGAGAAATGACTGAAAAAACAGATGAAATATATTTAGATGTGAAATTACGCCCACACCGGAGTTTATCGGCCGTTGGTTTTCGTAACCTTTTGATCTTTGTGGCAGTTGTATTATTCATCATCAGTTTTGTTTTCTTTCTATTGGGGGCATGGCCTATTTTGGGCTTTGCAGGTTTGGATTTTATTCTCCTCTATTATGCTTTTCGAATGAATTACCGCGAGGCTGCCCGGTTAGAACATTTATTGATGACGAAAAAAGGTTTGGAAATCCGTCGTGTTTCCCCAAAAGGGGATGAAAATACGATATCGTTAGAACCAAATTGGTTACAGGTCTCAGCGATTAAGCGGCGCGGGAAAAGTAATGCTGTG
>CBFCZA010000263.1:0-4696 GCA_965602285.1 uncultured Curvivirga sp.
AGAAAGCTTTCTGGTAAACCTAATAAATCGGCTAAATATTCTGCGACTTTTTTCTCGTTCAGCAATGACGCACCTTGGGGGCTCGCCTGTTTTACCATATCAACCCATCGTAATATTGGCTTTGCTTTTTGCAGTCGTTGGCGCATGGCTAATGGAGAGTTGATTTGAAGGTTTACTTCCCGCCCATCAATGGCGATTTGGTCGATATCTCCTTTTCTTCGTAAAATGGCGAGGCCACGTTCTGCAAGGGGCAGAATAAGCTCCCCGTGAAGGCGTCCAAAAATAGCACTTAAATTGCGCGTCATGCTTTCTGTGCGTTCTACAAACTCTGTGGCACTCATGCCTTGCGATTGTGGTTGCCCTAACTGATCACGATAAAGGGCCATGCTGATTTGAATGCGGATTTTCTCTAGCAAACTTTCAGAAAGATTAATATCACATGCTGGGCTTAATGGTTGCAGGCCTTTACTGCCTACAGCCTTAGGAATAATCGTTCCTGGGGCAAGCTTTATCGTGGCAGGGTTAAGGACACCATCATCATCCGCTTGCCAAATGCCAGTCACAGCAATACTTGCGTTTTTAAGCATCAACTCAACAATTTTATTTGCTGTTTTGATGTCTGGTAAAGCCTTCATCACAGGTGATCTGCCGTAGATTTCTCCGGGGGCCTTGATCCAACGAAAGGTGATGAAGGGAGAGCTTTCATATTGACCTTTTGATAAGACCATGGGTTCACCATCGCTTCCTTCTTCGCCGATTAAAGTGGCGAGGTAGTCATAGCGTCCGGAGTTATTTGGGGTGACGGCTTCCAAAATATTGTAACGTTTTTCATCGCCATCGCTTTGATCCATACCAAGACTTTCAGGCAATGTTGCCCTTGGAAATCTGGCCCTTAAGTTTGTTTCCCCCATTGTCGATTTACGATAGGTGCTATCCAATCGACCTTTTGGGCCTTCCTCCATCACAACTTCACCAAGGGGAATTGCGGTGAATTTAAAGGCGCTTGGCTCCCCAAAAGGGGCTTCTTCGAAAAGAAGGCAAGCGGTGCCTGCGGTAACAAGGTCTAAATAACATTGATGTAATTCAACGATAAAATTGGATCGGTCAAAATGCCCTTGCACTGTTTGGGATAATTTACTGAGCATTTTTTCAAATTCTGGTTTGTCATCTTCTGAGACTTCTGAACCCGGAGTTAGGCGGAACCAACTGGACCACGCTGGTGTAAGTTCCCCCATTAAGGAGGATGCTAGTTGCTCCACCGCATCTGGTGCTGTGCCATCAAAAAGGTTCTGTTGTTTGGGTTCTCCATTAGTTTGATTTGACAAGGCGCCGTCACGACGCGGAAGGGCGTATTCGTAACAATCTTGCCAATGACTTTCCCATTGGGCGCGTCTGCTTCGTGCCTTTTCAAATCGTGCTTGGATGATTTCGGGTGTAAGTGCGTTCATGTTAGCCCCCTAGACTAGTCTTTAACTCTGGTGTTGTGGAGGGATTCGGTGACAACTGGCTTGGTAGTTCCCCAGTTTCATTGTCGCTGGCTGCTGTTGCTGCGGCTAAGGCATCTGGTGTTTCAACTTTATCGCCAGCCCATCCCGTATGTATCGTTCCTGCGCGCCCACGACGGCGACGTCGAATCATCTCAAGGCGATTTTGTCGTGCATCTTCTTCCGGATTTACTTCATCCTCTTCGACCTCTGGTGGTGGGGTTGGTGCGCCTCCAAATAATCCGCCCATAATATATTCTCCTTTTGTTCTGTTTAACAATTTAAAGAATGAAGAATTCACTCTATTTGTTCTATATATATTTTCTTTATAATGGTTGTCAATATGTTTTTTTATGTTTTGTTCTTTTAAATATGAATAAAGTTTCCATGGTGTCAGTATTCTTATGCTTTGAATGTATAAAAGGCGCTTAGCTATTTCAACGCAGGTGAGAGGCAGTAGAGGGGAGGGGGTCTTCGGGGGGTGTTGTGGGATAGATACGAGGAGGCATGTTCTTTTCTTTCTCTTCTCCTCTTCAATGATGTCAATAAAGGTTATATCGTTTAAAACATTGATTTGTAACGAATTAGATAAAGGATCTATGGAGGTGATATAGTTTCCTTGTTGATAAAAAATACGACAATGCCTAAAGCCTCGTTTTAAGGATTTTAGCCAAAAAATATTTGTTTCGTCACTAAATACGAGAAGAACTAAAGAATTTTTTCTTTCTTTAATTAGGTTTTTTTTATGTTTCATTAGCAAGTCTCTATAAAAGTTACTGTAATGTTCTATTTTTAATGATTTTATAAAAATGTCAAGCATGTTCCATATAAAACTTGCATAAATTAGGAAAAATAGTATTTTATGAGAACAATAAGTGAAGTGATTATAAGTTCTATCCTATTTTAGGTGGAAAATAAGATTTTTGAGGCTGAAGGGTTATTATAATGATCAAACATGATCAATTGTGGCGGGCTATTGACCGTTTTGCTGACCATTATGGGTTGACCACTTCCGGTTTGGCAAAGGCGGCAGGGCTGGACCCTACAAGTTTCAATCCAAGCAAAAGAATTACCAAGGATGGCAAAACCCGTTGGCCGAATTCTGAAAGCATTTCAAAAATTTTAACTGCAACTGGCGGTACAATGGTGGAGTTTACCTCTTATTTACAAGATGTGCCCGGTTCAATACTGTCTCAAGATGTACCATATTTAACCTTAGCAGAAGCAACGGAATATTTGAATAAAGAAGGGGAAGATGCGCTTTTTAATGATCATGGACATCCTATCAATGTGAATTGGGATTCTATCGTTTATCCAGATGTGAATGATGCACATGCCTATGGCTTAGAAATTTTTGATAGTAGTTTGGCGCCTGTCTACCGCTCAGGAACTATCTTAATTATGTCTCCAAATGCTAGCATACGCCGAAATGACCGTGTGTTGTTATGCATGGAAAATGGGGAAATTATTGTACGTCAACTGATACGCCAAACCGCCCATAGAATGGATATCGCATCCATTTTAGATGAAGAAGATGTCGAAACAATTATGGCTGATAGCGTTACTTGGATCTCACGGATCGTGTGGGCTAGTCAGTAATTTATAAAACCTTATGCGTTAAATATTTACCTGCTCTGTAGTCAGGGGTTTTTATTTTATTAAAATATGATACTTTTTGCTTTTCCATTGTATTTTCTAATGCGAAAATAGATGCATAAGTTTGATGAACTTAAATTATTTTGATTAGAAAAGAACTGGGGAATAATGTGGACGCAAATAATTCAATAATTTGGACTGATGGTGAATGGCAAAAAGGGTCAACTCCTATACTAACCTTGTCTTCAAACGGGTTTTGGTTGGCCTCTACTATTTTTGATGGTGCGCGTTCATTTGAAGGTGTTGCACCTGATTTAGATTTACATTGCCAGCGTGCTATTCGTTCTGCAGAAGCAATGGGACTAAAACCTGATCGCACATGGGAAGATATCTATAAACTTGCTTGGGAAGGAATCAAAAAATATCCTGAAGAAGCTGTTTTATATATCAAACCATTATTCTGGGCTGATGATGGGTTTATTGCACCGGATCCTGAAACCACGCGTTTTGCGTTAAGTATTTATGATATGCCTTTCCCTCCGTCGACGGGATTTTCTGCTATGCTCTCTACATTCAGGCGCCCTTCAGAAGAGGTTGCACCGACAAATGCAAAGGCAGCTTGTCTTTATCCAAATGCAGGGCGTGCAATTCAAGAAGCACGTGAAGCAGGATATGATAATGCAGTAATGTGTGATTCGATGGGAAATATTGCGGAATTTGCAACGGCAAATTTATTCTGTGTTAAAGATGGGGAAGTGATGACACCGGCCCCTAACGGAAGCTTCTTAAATGGAATTACACGCCAACGCATTATTTCTCTTTTTGCTGAAGAAGAAATCAAGGTACATGAATGCCGTGTGACACCAGAAATGTTGAACGGTGCGGATGAAATTTTCAACACTGGGAACTATGGTAAAGTCTTGCCGGTAACACGTTATCAAGATCACGATTTACAGCCGGGCCCAGTTGCGAAGAAAGCCCGTGAATTATACTGGAATTATGCAAGAAATGAAGGCGGAGAAAAGAGCGTCTAGTCTTTAGGAAAAGATACGATATAGGCATTAATGAAACTCTATTGATTTAATATCAAAGGTATTTGAGGTGACTTCTGATTTAAAGTTTAATGACCGAATATCCTACAAGCTTGTTAAGGCCAGTGTGGTTTTAGCTTTTGGGATTGGTTTGCTGTTAAGTTTAGTTCAGTTGTATATCGATTATCGTGTTGAGTCCCAAAACCTTAATTCCACTGTTCAACGTATTCTTGAAGTAGCAAAACCGCCCGCGGCGCGATCCGTCCATATCTTGGATAAGGATCTTGCCCAAGAAGTTGTGATCGGTTTGTTGAAATATGAGTTTGTATCTTCTGCAGCTATTTACGATGATTTAGGCCAATTATTAGCTCACAAAGAAAAAGAGGGTTTGGAAAGTCCTACCCGGTGGATAGCACGGCAAATTTCAAGCGAATTTATAGAATATTCTATCCCGTTGTTGACGAAAGAATTTAAAGAAACATTACCAGGAAAGCTATTTATCAAAGTGGATAGTGATCGGGCTTTTGTGAATTTCTTTGAACGAACAATGTTTGTTTTTATTGCCGGCTTCATCCGCAATGTGCT
>CBFCZA010000264.1:0-4695 GCA_965602285.1 uncultured Curvivirga sp.
ATTGTCGGGGATTGCCGGACCACACTTAATAAGTTGAACGCCCTGCTTGATCAGAAACAACAATTTGACGATGGTTCCCTACCAATGAAGGAACAATATGTTCATAGGTTTTAGGATCTTTTGCCACCGCAGATACATGCAACCCGCCCTTATGGGCAAAAGCACGTGCCCCCACATAGGCCTGATGATCATTTGGCGCACGGTTTAGGCGTTCATCCAACAAACGTGATATCGCTGTTAGGCGCCCAAGACCACCTTCGACAAGCCCTGTTTCAAATCCCATTTTCAAAATCAATGTTGGAATCAGGGACATCATATTGGCATTGCCACAACGTTCGCCCAGCCCGTTCAAAGTCCCTTGAACTTGTCGTGCGCCGGCACGAACAGCCGCGATACTATTTGCCACCGCATTTTCCGTATCATTATGGGCATGTATTCCAAGGTGATCCGCAGGCACATGTTTCGCTACTTCGCGCACGATATCATAAATTTCATGGGGTAGAGTTCCCCCGTTTGTATCGCAAAGAACCATCCAGCGCGCACCAGCTTCATAAGCAGCCACCACACAAGATAACGCATATTCTGGATTCGCCTTATAACCGTCAAAGAAATGTTCTGCATCATACATGGCTTCGCCTTTGCGTTCTTTACAAAACACAATACTATCCGCAATCATGGCTACATTTTCTTCCCGTGGGATTTCTAGGGCAACATCCACATGAAAATCCCAACTTTTTCCAACAAGGCAATTTGCACTTGCTTTACTATTCACCAAAGGTGCTAAACCCGGATCATTTTCTGCACTACGGCCCGGACGACGGGTCATACCAAATGCAACCAATTTTGCATTTACAAATTCTGGTGGATCATTAAAGAACGCATCATCGGTTAAATTAGCTCCGGGCCATCCACCTTCGATATAATCCACACCTAAGCCATCTAATGCCTCGGCAATAGCAACCTTATCCGCAACGGAAAAATCAACGCCTGATGTCTGTGCACCATCGCGTAAAGTGGTATCAAATAAATAAACTCTTTCAGCCATTTTAGTCGCTTCCCTCGTTTACGCTTTACGCCATTCAGTGACACCACCGGGCTTATCTTCAAGAACAATACCGCGTGCATCTAGTTCATCACGCACAGCATCTGCCGTGGCAAAATCTTTATTCGTTTTTGCTTCTTTGCGTTTCTGGATTAGGGCTTCAATCTCTGACGCTTCATCCTCATCGCCATCGCCTTTAAACCAAACCATTGGATCTTGTTGAAGAATACCAAGTAGTTTTGCAGATTCTTTTATGCTCGCAACATCCCCAGCATCGAACAAAGCGTGCAGACGAGAAATCGCAAGAGGCGTATTCAAATCATCCTTCAGGGCCGCAAGTAGCTCTACATCAACACTCCCAGAAGCAGACACACCTGCATCCGCATCACCCATCAGACGATAAAACTTATCCAATTCTTTTTTAGCTTCGCGTAGCTTCTCTTTGCCAAAGTCCAATGGTTGGCGGTATTGGCTTTTTAAAAGAACCAAACGTAACGCTTCACCGGGAAATTCTTCTAGCAACTCATTAACAGTATAGAAGTTGCCTAATGACTTAGACATCTTCTCTCCTTCGCTCATCAAGTAGCCATTATGCATCCAATATTTAGCGAAAGTAGATCCTTTATTACCGCAGCAGCTTTGCGCCACTTCATTTTGATGATGAGGAAAGATTAAATCTTGCCCGCCACCATGAATGTCAAAATCCTCGCCCAGATGTTTTGCTGACATAGCAGAACATTCGATGTGCCACCCTGGACGACCATATCCCCACGGGCTTTCCCAGCCTGGTGTTTCATCATTACTTGGCTTCCAAAGAACGAAATCCGTTGGGTTCTTTTTATAAGGCGCCACTTCAACGCGCGCGCCTACTTCTAATTCATCCTGATCTTTATTAGAGAACACCCCATAATCAGGCCAAGACCGTGTATCAAATAACACATGGCCGTCCTTCGCATAGGCATGGCCATTGTCGATCAGCTTTTGAATGATATCTAACATCTCTTGGATATGTTCTGTTGCACGTGGTTGCGCATCAGGTTCTAAACATCCAAGTGCCTTTGCGTCCCCTTGATATTGTGCATTGGTCACATCCGTAAGCGCACGAATATCATCGCGAAGGTCTGATTTACCATCCCAATTTTCACGTGCACGGGCATTAATTTTATCATCCACATCCGTGATGTTGCGTACATATTTCACGTGATCTTTACCATAGGACAATAGCAACAAACGATACATCACATCAAAAATCACCAACGGGCGCGCATTGCCGATATGAATATAATCATAAACGGTTGGTCCACAGACATACATGCGAACATTCTTAGGATCA
This sequence comes from uncultured Curvivirga sp., assembly GCA_965602285.1. GTDB lineage: Bacteria > Pseudomonadota > Alphaproteobacteria > UBA8366 > Aestuariispiraceae > Curvivirga. Next base: position 2,376 of record CBFCZA010000264.1, read on the forward strand.
TGGGGGATCATTTCAGAATATTGGCGTTGGGCAGTATCATAAATTTTTAACGGGCTATTAGATGACATAGGATTTCTCATTTTATAAACGGTCTGCTCTCTTATAAAGAGGACTACAGAAAGATCAATTTTTTATACGGTTTTTTAAGGAAGTCATGTCGGTTTTTGCAAGGCTTTGTGCGTTGCTACAAAAGAGCCGATCGGCTGCGCTAAAAGATCTATTTTAGATCAACAGCAGCAGCAGCCCCCCATAATAGATGGGCTGCAAATAATGGAAATTATTCTATGCAATAGTTTTATCATGAAAACAGTATCGCAAAGCAACAAAGCCTTTGCAAGCCCATCGAAAAGAAGGCATCGAATTAGTCTACAAAACTAATTTTCAATCAGTCACTTAGCAATAAATAGTTAATTAACTATTTACACGGGAAAATTTTTGGATCAAACTCATACTGCATAAGAAGTTACTTAAGGGAAAGCTTACATTGAACCTCATTTCAAAAAAAAATATTCTAGGGCCTTTTGCCTTTTCAATGTTATTTGCCGTTCTGGGTGTTTTTGCAATCAGCGTGGTAAGCCTTTTTGCTACCTACGAAGGTACGCAAGGCGATGATAAACGCATCGCTCTTTTTTTTCCTCTCGATTATAGCTATACAGATTCTTTTAAAGCCGTGATTAATGCATCAGGCATTCCACTAAGTTTTGGAGCCACAAGCAACATCATCATTGCCGAATATACATTAGCGACCTCTGAAAAGTTTATAAGTGAAAGCGGGGCGTTATTTTCCCTAAACCCAACAATACCAGGGATTTGCACCTCCCTCTAATTAAAGTGAGAGTTAAGACCATGACCACCACGGAAACATTACAAGAAACAACAGCAAAATATATCATTCCCTATCTTTTCATTCATATTCCAATTGTTTGGCTGATTAGCTTACTTACGGGAAATGATGGTACATGGTCTATTGCATTAACAGTCGTCTTCTCCCTCATTCCATTCATCAGCTGGAAAACAACAGGTGCAGGCCCGTTAACACGTTATCTTACTGCTGTATCCTTCATGTTAATCATTGCAACCATGGTTTACGCATTTAGAGGGCATGAATGGCAGATCGATGTCCATATGTATTTCTTTGCAGGACTTGCGATGTTGTTGGCCTTTGCTGATTGGCGCGTATATATTCTTGCGACAACAGTTGTTGCCCTTCATCATTTAAGCTTAAACTTCATTATTCCAGCATGGATTTTCCCAAATGGCAGCGATTTCTTTCGTGTTGTCATGCATGCTGTTATTGTTGTTTTGGAAACAGCCGTATTATCTATCGGAACCGTAAAACTGGTTTCCGCCCTAAATGATGCAAGCGATGCAATGGCACAAGCAGAAGCATCACATCAAGAGGCTTCAAAAGCAGCAGATGAGAAGAAAGCAGCAGAAGCAAAAGCAGAAGAAGTACGCCACGACCAAATGCTTTCTCTTGCGACAACATTTGAAAGCGAAGTTGGCTCCATTGTTGAAAATGTATCTCAGGCATCCCAAGACATCCAAAAACTTGCCAACGGCATGTCAGAAGATGCAAATAGCTTAGATCGTAATGCTCTAGAAGCGTCGAATTCCACAGAAAACATTGCACGAAACGCCGATGCAGTTGCGTCAGCATCAGAAGAACTTTCTTCTTCTGTTAATGAAATCAGCCGTCAGGTTAATCATGCAAAAGAAATTTCAACAAACGCAGCAGATCTAGGAACGAATACCTCCAAAGATGTGGAAAGCCTTTCTCTTCGTGTGAATGAAATTTCAGAAGTTGTCACATTGATTGCAGGTATTGCAGACCAAACGAACCTTCTTGCCTTGAACGCAACAATTGAATCTGCCCGTGCAGGTGAAGCGGGCAAAGGGTTTGCTGTTGTTGCAAACGAAGTGAAAAACCTTGCGGGTCAAACCGCACAAGCAACAGAGCAAATCACCGCACAAATCAATTCGGTTGTCAGTGCTACCAATGAAACAGTTATCAGTATTTCTAAAATCAATACTGCAATTTCAGAGGTACAGGAAACGTCCTCAACGATTGAGTTTTCCATTCAGGAACAAGACAGTGCAACGCGGGAAATTGCTGATAAAGCTGCTGAAACCGCTCAAGATGTAAGTTCTACATCTTCATCTGTTGAAAATGTGAAGCAAGATGCGCAAAATAATGCAAATAGCGCACAACAAGTATTAGACGCAGCACAAAATCTTCAAATGCAAGCTGATCAAATGGATAACACCTTAAAATCCTTCATCAGTAAAATGCGAGGCTAACACGACCTCTTTTTGCATC
>CBFCZA010000265.1:0-4690 GCA_965602285.1 uncultured Curvivirga sp.
CAACCACAACCCCAAGATCAAACAAGCTGCTAAACAGGCGGGCTAAAATCATCGCATTGGCGATATCAGTCACATGGAATTCATCAAAACAAAGGAGCCAAGTATCTTTGGCGATGTCCTGAGCAATACGAGGGAGAGGATCGGTTTCTTTGGATTTTCGTAATTTTTGATCATTGCGCCAAGCCTGAATAGCGGCTTGGGTTTCAATCATGAATTCGTGGAAGTGGACACGTCGTTTTTTCTCTACAGGAGCGCTTTCATAAAATAAATCCATGATCATGGATTTTCCACGCCCCACACCGCCATACATATAAAGGCCCATAGGTGGTTGTGTCTTTCGACGACCAAGACCAAAACGATCTTTCCAACCTTTTTCACCAGAGGAGGGTTGGTATCCTTTTAGGGCATTATGTAGGCTTTGTAGTTTTTGGGCGGCTAATTCCTGCATCGCATCTTCGTGGATCAGGCCTTCGGCCTTACGTGCGCGATAGATATGAAGGGGGCCGTCAGTCATTTTTATCCTATTCGCGGCCCATGGCTAAGAATTTCTCACGGCGCTGGGAACGTAACGCACCACCATCAAGGGCCATGTGATTTTTTAGGTTATTTTCAATTTCTTTTGCCACAGATTGAATTGCACTTGCAGGGTCACGATGTGCGCCACCAACAGGTTCAGTCACGATTTTGTCGATGACCTTTAATTCCAACAAATCTTGTGCTGTTAGGCGCAAAGTTTCTGCTGCTGTTTTTGCTTCATCTGCGCTACGCCAAAGGATAGAGGCACAGCCTTCTGGTGAAATAACGGCATATACGGAATGTTCTAACATAATCACGGTGTCTGCTGCGGCTAGGGCGATTGCGCCACCGGATCCACCTTCACCAATGATGGTAGAAATAAGAGGGACTTTGATTTCTAGGCATTTCTCGATTGAACGGGCAATGGCTTCGGCTTGTCCGCGTTCTTCTGCGCCAACACCTGGATATGCGCCGGGTGTGTCAACAAAGGTGATAACGGGAAGGTTAAAGCGTTCTGCCAGTTCCATGAGGCGGATTGCTTTGCGATAGCCTTCTGGACGCGCCATACCAAAATTTCGTGCAACACGTGTTGTGGTGTCACTTCCTTTTTCATTACCAAGGACAACGCAGCTTTGCCCGCGAAAGCGGCCCATGCCGCCAATAATAGCATGATCTTCGGCAAAGCCACGATCACCTGCCAATGGGGTGAAGTCTTCAATAAGTGCCTTCACATAGTCGATGCAATGTGGACGATCTGAATGGCGTGCTACTTGAACTTTTTGCCAAGGCGATAGCTTGCTATAGGTTTGGACTAAAAGCTTGTCGGCTTTGTTTTGCAATTTACCAACTTCATCGGCAATATTGATTTCGCCCCCATCAACAAGGTGACGTAGCTCTTCAATTTTGCCTTCTAGATCAGCAATTGGTTGTTCAAAGTCCAAAAAATTCCGCATTTATTCTATCCTGCTCGTTAAAAGAACATTTATTTGGCGTAAAAGGCATTCCTTTATTTTCCCTTAAATAACAATTTAAAGAAACAAATAAAATCTCATGCGCCCAACTAACATAGCTTACGCAAAATGAAAAGATAGAAACGCCATTCCTAGGCCTTAGACATGGTGAATGTTAACCATTGTTTCAACCTCATACAAAGGTAATTCAATAGGACCAGTGGTAATATTTTTAAATCAGAAATCTATTGTTGGATAAATATTATAAATTTACTAATTAACATACAAATAAATAGAGCTGTAAAAGAGTTTACTAAATTACATCTATGGGTGGGAAAAGTACCCTCTAGCACTTGAGTTGAAATGGGTTTGCGCGCAATATAACCGCCAATCAGGGAAAAATAGCATCAGTTAAAAGGCTGATTGCGCAGGTATAAGAGGTATGACAAATGCATGAATATCAAGTTCATAAGGTTCCGGGTAACTGGGCAGACAAAGCATGGGCCAATAATGAAAAATATCAGGCAATGTATAAACAATCCATTGAAGATCCGGATACATTCTGGGGAGAACATGGAAAACGTCTTGATTGGATCAAACCTTATACTGAAGTAAAAGACGTTTCTTTTGATAAATCAGACCTTCATATCAATTGGTATAAAGACGGCACATTGAATGTGTCTGCTAACTGCCTTGATCGCCATTTGAAAGAACGTGCAGATCAGGTAGCTATCATTTGGGAAGGCGACAATCCCAATGAAGATCGTAAGATCACATATCGTGAATTACATGAAGAAGTATGTAAGTTTGCCAATGTTTTGAAATCTCGAAATGTTAAAAAGGGTGATCGTGTTACCCTTTATATGCCGATGATTCCAGAGGCGGCTGTGGCCATGTTGGCTTGTACCCGTATCGGTGCGGTTCATTCTATTGTTTTTGGTGGGTTCTCTCCTGATGCATTAGCGTCACGGGTTGAAAACTGCGATTCAAATTGCATCATCACAGCCGATGAAAGTCTTCGTGGTGGTAAAGCTGTTCCGTTAAAAGCTAATGCTGATAAGGCACTTGCCAATTTACCTGAATGTACGACATGTGTTGTGATTAAACGCACAGGTGGGGATATCGATTGGACCGATGGTCGCGATGTTTGGTATCATGAAGCGATGGCAGAGGCATCAAGTGATTGCCCTGCAGAAGAAATGAATGCGGAAGATCCACTTTTCATTCTTTATACATCTGGATCGACAGGCACACCAAAAGGCGTTCTTCACACAACAGGTGGTTATTTAGTATATGCCTCTATGACGCATCAATATGTGTTTGATTATCAAGAGGGCGATATCTACTGGTGTACTGCTGATGTGGGTTGGGTTACGGGCCATAGCTATATTGTTTATGGACCACTTGCTAATGGTGCGACCACATTGATGTTCGAAGGTGTTCCAAATTATCCTACTATGTCTCGTTTCTGGGAAGTATGTGATAAGCATCAAGTGAATACATTCTATACGGCCCCAACGGCGATCCGTGCGTTGATGCGTGATGGGGACGACCCTGTAAAATCAACAAGCCGTAAATCTTTGCGCTTGCTTGGTTCTGTAGGTGAACCGATCAACCCAGAAGCATGGGAATGGTATTATCGCGTAGTTGGTGACAGCCGTTGCCCGATTGTTGATACATGGTGGCAAACAGAAACTGGCGGTATTTTGATTTCGCCACTTCCTGGTGCCACAGATTTGAAACCGGGTAGTGCCACAAACCCATTCTTTGGTGTGGAACCTGTTTTGGTTGATGGTGATGGCAAAGAACTTGAAGGTGTAGCTGAAGGTAATCTTTGTATGGCTGACAGTTGGCCGGGTCAAATGCGTACAGTCTATAAAGATCATGATCGTTTTTATTCTACATATTTCGAAACTTTCCCGGGTTATTACTTCTCTGGTGATGGATGTCGTCGTGATGAAGATGGTTATTACTGGATCACAGGTCGTGTCGATGACGTCATAAATGTATCTGGCCATCGCATGGGAACGGCAGAAGTTGAATCTGCACTTGTTTGTCATGACCTTGTGGCGGAAGCAGCGGTTGTTGGTGCGCCTCATGAAATCAAAGGGCAAGGCATTTATGCTTTTGTAACTTTGAACTCGGGTGTGGAGCCATCGGATGAGCTTAAGAAAGAACTTGTGAAGCATGTTCGTTCTGAAATTGGTCCAATTGCATCACCTGATTGGTTGCAGTGGGCACCGGGTCTACCAAAGACGCGTTCAGGAAAAATCATGCGTCGTATTCTTCGTAAAATTGGCGAGAATGACTTTGGAAGCTTGGGAGATACATCTACCCTTGCTGATCCTTCTGTTGTTGATGATCTTATTGAGAACCGTCAAAACAGATAATCGGTTTATTCTGATAAAAAAGAGAAAAGGCCTGCGAAATTCGCAGGCCTTTTCTTATTAATCAATGAAATAGTTTAGTATTTTAATAATCGTTGATGTCTGGTTCATCTTGCTTTTTGCGTTGTAGGCCGAACTTCAGCAGTGCAATAGAAATAAGGGCAAGGATGGCGTAGGTGATACCAATGTCATGCCATGTCTCAAATATAACGCTATCCCCAAACCATTGATTATTTTGCCCATATAAAATGGCAGCAATGAAAAAGGCTGCAATGCCTGTTGGTAGAACAAAAAAGTCATACCCTAAAAACACATCGGCAATGACTAAAAGAATGCCAAGAATGATCCAAACTTGTGGTTTAAAGGCCCAAACGGCAAATTCTACGTAAAGATCCATGAGTTAAGCTCTTTCTATTGATAATTATATCGATCTACTTGTCAGGCTTAACCATATTCATCATCAGCTGCAATGATCCGATGGCTTCGGTGATGTCTGTCGGCATGATGATGGTTTTCGAATTATCTGAAGAAGCCACCTGACCAAGGGCATCAACTTGGCGTTTCATAATTTCGAAATTAATCGCAGGTTGACCATTATCCGCAATGGCAGCAGCCACAAGTCGAGTTTGTTCGGCATTTGCTTTTGCTTCGATTTCGATACTATAGGCATTGGCTTCTGCACGGATACGAACCGCATCTGCTTCTTTTTGGGCTTCATATAATTTTGCATCAGCACCAAGTTCAACGGAACGTTTATCCCCTTCGGCCCGCGCAATAGCAGCACGTCTTTCACGTTCTGCATTTGGTCCTTGAGGTCCTTAATCTGAGCTTCAACCT
>CBFCZA010000266.1:0-4662 GCA_965602285.1 uncultured Curvivirga sp.
TATGTAAATTATAGACAAAAAAAGTTACAAAAATTGTAACGTTGGAAATCGTTGCAAAGCCTGACCCAAATTGAGTATTTATACCTCAGCAAGAGAAAAAATCTCAGTGATAAGAAACTTTATTGTTGGGCACAGTCTCTAAAAGTGAATTTTGTAAATCATTTTGTAAAGAATGAAAACTTTAAGGATTAAAGATATGACTGATAACCTAGGCGTTGAATTTGAGTGGAATGGTTCTGAAGGCGCAGGCGAAAATTTCCCTACACCTGATTATGCTCCTGATCGTTGGGCAACTATTCGTCGTGACTATTCTATGGATGACGTAAAGAAACTTCGCGGTTCGATCCAAATCAAACACACATTGGCTGAAATGGGTGCGAAGAAACTTTGGAAATTGATCACTGAGACTCCTTATGTAAATACATTAGGTGCCTACACTGGGTGTCAAGCAACACAGCATATTCGTGCTGGCCTGAAAGCAATTTACTTGTCTGGTTGGCAGGTTGCTGCGGATGCAAACAACTCTGGCAACATGTATCCTGATCAATCTTTATACCCTGTTTCTTCTGTTCCAGAAGTTGTGACACGCATCAACGCAGCGTTCGAGCGCCAAGATCAAATCCAAACAATGGAACGCCTAAACGGCGAAGCAACAAGCGACATTGATTGGTTCGCACCAATCGTTGCAGATGCTGAAGCAGGCTTCGGTGGCCCATTGAACGTGTTCGAATTGATGAAGAACATGATCAAGTCTGGTGCAGCTGGCGTACATTTCGAAGACCAACTGGCATCTGAGAAAAAATGTGGTCACTTAGGCGGTAAAGTTCTACTTCCAACACAACAAGCTATCCGTAACTTGAACTCTGCTCGTTTAGCAGCAGACGTAATGGGCACATCAACAATCATCATGGCCCGTACAGATGCAGAATCAGCTCGTTTGATCACATCGGACATTGATGAACGCGATGCAGAATTCTTAACTGGAGAACGTACCGGCGATGGTTTCCACCGTATTACTGGTGGCATGGACATGGGTATCGCACGTGGTATTGCTTATGCACCGTATGCTGATCTCCTTTGGATGGAAACATCTACTCCCGATTTGGACCAAGCCAAGAAGTTTGCAGAAGCTGTTAAGAAAGAGCATCCAGATCAAATGCTGGCTTACAACTGCTCTCCTTCATTCAATTGGGCGAAACATTTAGATGTTCCAACTATGGAGAAATTCCAACGTGAAATCGGCGCAATGGGTTATAAATTCCAGTTCATTACACTTGCTGGCTTCCATAGCCTTAACTATGCAACATTCGAATTAGCTCGCGCTTATAACGATCGTGGCATGGCTGGTTACTCTGAACTACAACAAGCTGAGTTCGCAGCAGAAACTAACGGTTTCACAGCAACTCGCCACCAACATGAAGTTGGCACAAGCTATTTTGATGCTGTTAACACAGCAACAGCAAGTGCTACTGGTGGATCTTCAACTACTGCTATGGGCGAATCTACAGAGAGCGCTCAATTCTAAGAAAACGATCTCTTAGTTATAAGATATGGAGAGGTTGCTCCGGTGACCTCGCCATTTCTAAAGCTTGCGACTTCGAATTTCACTGGGACTTTATCATTTAACCGAGCAGTAAAGTCCATGCCATCGAAATACTGATGGAAACAGTGCTCCCTCGGTTATGTACCGCACTGACCTACTTAATGCCTATTGTTCATTCGATAGGCATTTTTTTTAACTTTATATTAGAGTGTACAGCCTGTTGGTATGTTTCTTCACAAAGATTTTTTAACCAATCAAGGGTTTCTGGTTGATAGTGCTCTTCATGTGAACCACCATTTCCCGGAAGAATGCCTGTTTTATTTGGTATGGCTAAATTATTTGTATTCTTTGACCATCCCAATGCTGAAGTTAAAGAATTCATACAATCATTGAAGTTTTTATGAAGTTGTTCATAAGTGATAATATGTATATCTGGATTTTTCGATGCTAAATCCAACCAGCCATCAACATGCCCCTTCCAACGATGGGCCATGGTTTCATATTGTATAGACTGCCATCGTAAGCATGAGCCAGAGGGAGCCGCCCTTACAAATTCATCAATCGTTTTGCAGTTAGGTGCTTCTGGCCAATCTAATCTTGCTGCAAAATCAAAATAGGACTTTAGAGCATCTTCTGGTCGCCTAACGATATAAACAATATCAAACTGCTGTAGAAAATCCTGTATGATTGGTTTAAAAAAATTAGCATCAAAATGGCATTTAGCGATATTAAGTAATTCTTTCTTGGATAATTGTTGAAACATATTTCGTAAATCATGAGGGTTCCAGAGATCACGCCCTAAATTTACATCTAAAAGTAATGGCGGTTCATCCACATAAATAGAATTCAACGCAAGGGATTTCATTAAAAAATGAGTCCCCGACCTATGATGGCTAAAAACAGCTAGCTTTTTACGCATCTAAACACCTTCATTGCAGGTCTATTCACTTACTATATGCCATGGCGATACGCGACGCCACACGGGCATTATTTAATATCAAAGCTAAGTTAGCCTCAATACTTTCTCCTCCAGACAGTTCTGCCAACTTCGAAAGCAAGAAAGGTGTAACCGCCTTTCCTGTTATTTTTTCTTTTGCTGCTAAATCCAATGCTTTCGTCACCCAACCATCAACCGTTTCTTTTGGAATAGCATTTTGGGCTGGTATTGGATTAGCGAAAAGCTCCCCTCCGCCCAGTGCTAATTCATCACGCGCTTTTAAGATTGCGGCCGCCTCCATGGGAGTCTCTACGGATGCATCTAGGCGCAATCCACTTTCACGCGAATGAAATGCTGGAAAATCCTTTGTGCCATATCCAATAAGCGGAACTCCTTGGGTTTCCAAAAATTCTAACGTCTTTGGCAAATCAAGAATGGATTTTGCGCCCGCGCAGACAACAGCAACTTTGCTTTTCGCTAGCTCTGTTAAATCAGCGGAAATATCAAAATCTAGCTCAGCCCCCCTATGAACCCCACCAATACCGCCCGTGGCAAATAATCGAATACCTGCCATTTCAGCAATGATCATTGTCGCAGCAACAGTTGTGGATGCATGTTTTTTAAGCCCACAGACAGTTGCTAAATCCCGTCGACTGGCCTTAACAACATCGGTCATTTGAGCCATACTAATCACTTGCTCTTTACTAAGACCAACAATCATTTTGCCATCAATAATGCCTATTGTTGCCGGTACTGCGCCTTCCTCGTGAATAACAGCCTCTAATTCGAGGGCAATTTCTTTATTTTCGGGCCATGGAAGACCATGTGTGATGATGGTAGATTCAAGTGCAACAATTGGATCTCCCCCAAGAAGCGCGGCCTTTATCTCATCAGAAATATGTAAAAAATTATTCATAATACTCATTCTATTCAGTTTTATTTAGGTCTGGCTTAGGCATGTGGGATATTTTCTCTTTTAACATTTCATCTGATAAATCAAGACGAACAGGGCCTGAATATTCCGTGGTTAAACTTGCAATACCAACACCAACACATACGGCCTTTTCAAGACTACCCCCATCAGCGATTGTTGAAGTAAAACCAGCAAAAAATGAATCACCGGCACCGTTCACATCCACTACATTTGTCGGTGGGATAGACCAATGCCCCAAAATATCCTTACTGGCCATGACTACACCGTCCGCAGCAAGGGTAATAACCGCCACCTCAGGCCCCAAACTACATAATTTATCCGCTGCAATCTTTGCTGATTCTACATCATTTACCAATATCCCTGACAAAATTGTAGCTTCTGTATCGTTTCCGATCCAATAATCTATTCCAGCTAAACTTTGTGCCCAACGTTCTGCTTTTGCCATTGAAACTGGTGCAGCTAAAATCTTAGAGTCTTGCTTATGTTCCACCAACCATTTTATGGCTTCAGCAGGTAAATTAGCATCAATGACCCAGAATGGATATTCATAGAATTGACTTAAATTTTCTTCAATTTTTTCTATTGTTAAAAGATCATAAATCGCCATCTCTGATAATCCAGCAGCAAGTTCACCATCATTATTTAAAATTGCAGTATAAGTTGCTGTTGGACAGTCTTCAGATACCAAAACAAGATCATTTTGAATATCCCATTCCTTTGCCATCGCATTCACATAACTTCCATCAGGATCATTCCCAACGCAAGAAACCATAGCAACCTTTTGGCCCCTATTTTTAAGATTCCTACAAATATTAAAACCCACCCCCCCAACGGCAAAATCACTAGATACTGGATTGGAGACACCTACCATAAAAGGGCGAATGCATTTTGCTAAACGGTCCATATGCATGGCACCAAAACATAAAATTTTTGAATACATTATTTTTCTTTATTTGCTATTTATATTGATTGTGAAATACGTTAGGTTGCTTATCATTTCATCATAACATAGGTGGTTTATGAGGCTCTTAAAAATCCTAATTTCATTCTTCATTTTACATTATATGACTCCCACATCATATGCGAATGATAAAATGGTTTACATATATAATGGCCCCGAATCTTCCTTAGATAAACGTTACGACTATCATTGGGAAATTCTTAAAACTGCTCTTGAAATCACCAAAGTAGACTATGGTGATTATGAAATGATATCCTCCTTAAAGTTATCTGAAAAAAGACAGATAT
>CBFCZA010000267.1:0-4658 GCA_965602285.1 uncultured Curvivirga sp.
CTTAGTGAGCAGTAAGATTCGAACCGGCGTCAAAGAAAGCATTTGGGTGAGCTTCATAAAGCTAATCATTCACCCTGCGATCACATGGGTTCTGGTCATTATACTAGACTTACCGCCTCTTTATGCAGCATCTGCAATCATCATGGCGGCCTTACCAACTGGAGGATTAGTTTTCCTCGTCTCGCAACAATTTAATGTTTATGTGGAAAGATCCGCGACGATAATTTTGATAAATACGCTCGCTTCTATCATCACATTATCAGCATTATTGAGCTATTTAGTTCCCGGTTGATCTAAGCTTTTAAATGACCCGAGAGTTAATTTTCTTTTGGGAAAAATTCTTTTATTTGCCGAACAGCCTCTGCTAGGCCAACTTTCTGGACCTCTACCCCTTCAGGGAAGGCGCCCGCCAATCGACTCGGCATCATGGGGTCAAGAAGCACAAACACCCCCTTATCATCCCCACGACGCACTAAGCGTCCAAAGGCTTGCTTAAGCTTTAAACGGGTAAGCATATCTTCATACTTCGCCCCGCCAAATGCATTTTTTCGCGCCTTATGCAGAATTGTCGGACGAGACCAAGGCACCCGATCAAATATAATGCAACGCAAACTATTTCCTGGTACATCCACTCCGTCTCTAACCGCATCAGTCCCAAGAAGGCAGCTGTTTTCTTCTGATCTAAAAATATCAATTAAAGACGGGAGATTCAAAGGTAACCCCTTATTTTCGATAGGCTGTACGATCCGTTCATGTACCGCGCGCAAGCGACTAATCGCCGTAAACAAACCTAACGCACCGCCCCCAGATGCCAACATCACTTCACGATAAGCAGCAGCAACTTGGTCTAGATCATCTTTTCTAACATCATTAATGACAAATACCTTTGTTTGATTTGGATAATCAAACGGCGATGGCACACGGGCACGCGTTGCAGGCATCGGTAAATGATTAGCCCCCGTACGCTCTTCTGCCCGGGCCCAGTCTAAATCCATATCGCCTGATCCGTCCGTTAAGGTGGCTGAAGTCACTAAAATGCCATCCGCCTTTGATGCAACGGCTTCGGCAAATGGTTTACCGGGATCAAGCCAATGACGGTAATATCCCACATCAACAGGACGGCCAGCTTGTTTCTCAATTCCCAGCCAATCAACAAATAATTCAGGAGAAACAGAAGCGGCCTGCCTGATCGCCTTAAGCATTTCTATCCAAGCACCTAGTAAGTTTTTACATCTAAAATCCAAGCCCTGTGCTATTTGCTCTATCCGCGCCTTTGTCGAGCTCTCTAATGTTTCAGCCTTTTCGTCAAGTCGACTTAACATGGCTTCACGTAGCCTAACAATTGGGCGGTAAATATCCATTAAGGCACGTTCTAAATCTTCCGATTTTTCAAGAAGGTTGTCCGGAACATCGATTGCTGGTGTTTCAAGACTAAAGGGGCCCTCTCTTCCTTTTGCGCGTGCCAAAACCAATTCATGCACAAAATATAAAAACTCTTCCGAAATGCCTTTAGGTTGCCCATTTCCTAAATTTTGGGTCCAAGTCTCTGTGGGAAGGGTTGTTGCCGCACTTAGAATTTTCTCTAGTGCATCAAATGCTTCTACCTCTTCACCAAGAAGGTCTTCGCATCTTGCACGTAATCCTTTGATGCGACTTTTACGTCCACGACTTTCATTTCCCCTAAGCCAACGACGAAGTTCCCACATCTCGCGACCTGTTAGATAGGCAGAAAACGCATCATCTGCCGCGTCAAATACGTGATGGCCTTCATCGAATACCACACGACCAGCACGGCCATCGCGGTCGATCATCCCACGTGCAGCTTGCACCATAACCAACGCATGGTTCGCCACAACTAAATCTGCATAGCGTGCGCGCCTAATGCTATTCACAATGAAACAACGGCTATAATGTGCACATGCTGAATGGATGCATTCCCCACGTCGATCACTTAATCCAAGGGAAAGACCATTCCCAATCAAGTCAGGCAGCCATGATGGAAAATCGCCACCACTAAGGTCACCATCACGGCTGTTCGAAATCCATCGGGCCATAAGCCCCAAACCAACAGCACGCCCGGGCAAACTTGAACCCCGAACAGAATCTTCATAATTCAACAGGCATAAATAATTTTCACGCCCTTTACGTAAAACAACCTTTTCCTGCTTAACCGCGGGATCAGGGAAAAGGCGGTTCAATTCATCATCAATTTGATGTTGCAGGTTTCTAGTGTAAGTACTCAACCAAACTGGCGCTTGGTTTTTCTCTGCCCAAAGGCTTGCTGGTGCAATATACCCCATAGTTTTTCCAACGCCTGTTCCTGCCTCTGCCATAACAAATTTTGGCATATCATCACGCTCAGGATTGGTAAAAGCTTCAGCAGCTGCACTGGCATAATCTGACTGACTTGGTCGATCTTCCGCAGCTTGCCCTAAAGTTTGCGCCAAACGTTGACGGGCCTCTGCGGGGTTAACGGGATATGTGCCTGGCGGGGGTGGCGGGGATTGTTCTTGCCATTCTGAAATAGATTTCCAAACGTCAAGACCAGACATAGGTGATCGTGTTGTTGCCTCCGCCAAAGTGACGCCAATTGCCGCAAGCAATGGTTCCCCCCAAAGCCAACCATCACGGGCCATACTCCCTAAGATACGACGGATGTCTGGGCGATTTCCTATAAGGGAGAATTCTTCCAACAAGGTTGATACAGCACGATGAAGTATCATCGGATATCGCCCCAATTCCAACGTATCTTCAAACCCCAATGCCCCAGCAATGCCAGCAGGTGTTGGCAAACAAAAGCTAGCCGGCCTAACAAAGGCAAATAATTCTAAAATATCATAACATCGCCGTGGTGCTTGAAGTCCAAGCCGTCGGGCCACAGCGGGCGAATGACAAAGGATCGGTGGCGTTTCTTCTTTATACACAGAGGCTAAAGATTGTGGTGCGCCTTCAATGATTTCACCATCACAAGTCAGGGCTACGGCCTGCGTCGCAGTCACAATCAATATGGATGTATCAGGAACCTCTATGCGTGCAGAAACAACAGGGTCAGACCTTTGTGGCGCTGCCTCTTGCTCTTTCCTACTGTCTTGGTCTCCCGGAAAATCCGTAACATTATTCATTTTTGCATCATAGCGAAGGAAAATTATACGTCACGATCAAACTACAAAATTAGACTTAAAGAATTGAAAAAAAATATTTTTTACTACATTAAATTGACAATATCACTGGGTATTTCACCTAAATAAAACGAATCATTAACCCAGCCTCATCAAAGGGAAGTCTATTTAGTTGACGAAACGCCTATTTGCGCATAATTTCCGCGGGTTTCGCTGAACATGACGTTCAGCTTTTTTCAAACCAATTTTAAGGTGTAAAGATAATGAGCGATAACGCCCTTCGAGATTTAGCCCTAACCGCAAAAGCATGGCCTTTTGAGGAAGCTCGAAAGGTGCTCAAACGTATCAACAATAAGGTACCCGAGAAAGGCTACGTGCTTTTTCAAACAGGTTATGGTCCTTCTGGATTACCTCATATTGGTACTTTTGGTGAAGTGCAGCGCACCACGATGGTTCGTCGCGCCTTTGAGCTTTTATCTGATATCCCGACAAAACTAATTGCATTTTCCGATGACATGGATGGTTTTCGCAAAGTCCCTACAAACTTGCCTAACCAAGAAATGCTCGCAAAACATCTTCATAAACCACTGACCAAAGTTCCTGATCCATTTGGCACCCACGATAGTTTCGCACAGCATAATAATGCGCGCCTTTGTGATTTCTTGGACAGCTATGGTTTCGAATATGAATTTGTCAGTGCGACAGACTATTACACATCTGGTAAATTTGATGATGCCCTTATTCGAGTTTTAGAAAACTATGATAAGATCATGAACATCATGTTGCCGACCCTAGGTGAAGAACGCCGCCAAACATATAGCCCTTTCCTTCCTGTTTGCGAAGAAACTGGAAATGTTTTGCAGGTACCTGTCATTTCAGTCGATCCTAAAAACGGCACCATTGTTTACAAACGTGAAGATGGAAAAGAAGTTGAAACATCTGTAACAGGTGGTAAATGTAAATTGCAGTGGAAGCCTGACTGGGCCATGCGTCAATATGCGCTTGGTGTTGACTATGAAATGTCTGGTAAGGATTTAATTGATTCAGTTAAGGCTGCCTCTAAAATTGTGCGCGCTATGGGTGGAAACCCTCCTGAAACACTAAATTATGAGTTATTCCTTGATAAAGAAGGCGCTAAAATCTCCAAATCAAAAGGTAACGGCCTTTCGATGGAAGAATGGCTTACTTATGCCACACCAGAAAGTCTTTCTTTGTATATGTATCAAAAACCAAAGACAGCTAAGCGTCTGTATTTCGATGTAATTCCAAAAAATGTAGATGAATATTAAAATATTCTTCTTGAAATGTTTTTCTTATTAGTCCACTCTTAAACTACGTGTACGTGTACACGCTGCATGTATATATATATTTCGTCAAATTCCGACGATGCTCCAAACAATCTCTTACCTCTTCCTTTTCTGCGAGCATACTATGGCTGTAGAAGAACTCGTGATGTTGTTATTGCAATGCTCTGAAACAAGAGTGAGTGGATTCCGACGTACACAATAGTACACCAGATCCAACTCACTCGTATCATCC
>CBFCZA010000268.1:0-4616 GCA_965602285.1 uncultured Curvivirga sp.
CCACATACCCACAAGTCATCGGGATTCTTTGCAGCATGTTCCTGCAAAACATTTTGTATTTCTTCGATCGTTTCTAATCCATTCAGATCCGCATTCCATGCCATTTCAATGCCACTGTCTTGAAGGTGCATGTGGGTATCTTGAAATCCGGGGAATACTGTTTTCCCTTTTGCATCAATGATGGTTGTATGTGCATTTGCCATGTTTCGTACATCATCATTAGAGCCGACATGTAAGATTCTCCCATCTTTCACTGCCATTGCCTGTGCTTGTGGATGTGCAGAATTTATGGTGTAGATATTTGCGTTGATAACAATGGAATCTGCATGAATGGACATGTTTGTAGCTCGCTTTAATCTATTGGGTTTAGGGCGCAGGCATTGAATAGACCAGACATTCTGATGTGCCATCAAGGTCAAAAAGATAAATTTCTGTTTCTAGGCGTTTGAAATTTTTGTCTCTTAAATTGAACCCATATCCATTTGCAAAACCAAACCGTCTTACTTGATCATTAGGCATTCGTAAATTGACAAAATTGCGTCTTTTTTTGATTTGGTTAAATTGTCCTAGGCTGCAGGCTGTGGATAGCTCTTTATTCAACATGCTAGATAATTGGGCACCATCGACATAGAAATTAACTCGGGATCCGCCTCGGAAGAATTTAGGGCTTTTCAATTTTCCTGGCATTAAGGTCGAATAGAGATGTTTTAAAGGGTACCAATTAGGATGCCCGTCCTTAGCGTGAACAGCTCTTGGGGATAGGGCGAAAGAAAAAATAAAGGCGAAAAAGAGCATTGATAGGGATGTGAATTTAATCATAACGCTTTTTCCTTTAGCGGAAATTCTTGGGCTAATTGTTCAAACTTATGTGCTTCTAATAAATCAAGGATATGCTCTGCATCTTGTTCATTAGCGCCCATGATGAAGGGGCCTGAAGGAACTAATCGCATTGTTGGGCCTAGGTGGCATTTCCCCATACAATGCAATGTTTGAAAGTCAAAAGGTAAGTTGCGTTCTTTAATGCCTTTTTCTAGGGCTGTTGCTAATGGTTTTGCCCCATTTTCACCACAAGAAGGCATGATACCGCCTGCGCGCCAATTGGTACACATAACTATTTTAGTATAAGAAGCATCCGTTGTATTTACCATATGGCAACTTTAGGCGATTTTTTATAGAATTGCCAAGCGTAGAAAAGAGTAATTAGTGTGTCATAACTGTTTTTCTAGGACGGAATATGCAAGATTACTTGTAAGTCCCTGTGTTTCGACTTATCTGACACTATATATTTAAAGAAATAACGATGAATTTTCGGAGAGATTAAATGTCAAATTTTGACTATGACTTATTTGTAATTGGCGCTGGTTCAGGTGGTGTTCGAGCCAGTCGAATGGCTGCGGGTATGGGTAAAAAAGTTGCTGTTGCAGAAGATCTGCATCTAGGTGGTACCTGTGTGAATGTTGGCTGTGTTCCAAAGAAGTTATTTGTTTATGCATCTCACTTCTCCGAAGAATTCCATGATGCAAAAGGTTTTGGTTGGGATGTTGGGGCTTCTCAATTTGACTGGCCCACGTTGATTAAAAATAAAAATGCTGAAATTGAACGCTTAAATGGTATCTATGATCGCTTGTTAAAAAATGCAGGTGTGGATTTAGTTGAAGGGCGTGCTGTGCTTGTAGATGCCAATACGGTCGAAGTCGCAGGAAAAAAATATACAGCTGAAAAAATCCTTGTTGCTGTTGGTGGTTGGCCAAGTGTGCCGGATATTCCTGGAAAAGAATTTATAGCCACATCCAACGAAGCTTTTTATCTGGAAGAATTGCCAAAGAAAATCATCGTTGTCGGTGGCGGTTATATTGCGGTTGAATTCGCAGGTATATTCAAAGGGCTTGGTGCGGATGTAACCCAACTTTATCGCGGGGAAATGTTCTTACGTGGTTTTGATGGGGATGTTAGAACTTTCTTGGCCGATGAAATGCGCAAAAAAGAAATAGACCTACGTTTCAACGCGAATATTGCCTCTATTGAAAAGCAAGGAAATAGCTATAAGGCAACATTGGAAGATGGTAGCGTTCTGGAAGCTGACTTCATTATGTATGCAACTGGTCGTGTGCCTAAAACTGTGAATTTAGGATTAGAGGCCGCTGGCGTTGATATGGATAAGGCTGGGGCCATTGTCGTCAATGAAGAGTTTCAAACATCGCAACCTAATATTTATGCATTAGGGGATGTGATAAACCGTGTGCAACTAACACCTGTTGCAATTGAAGAGGCGATGGTTCTTGTACATAACCTCTTCAACGGTGAAGATCGTAAAATGGATTATAGCAATATTCCTACTGCTGTATTCTCTCAACCAAGTATTGGTACTGTTGGCATATCAGAGGAAGACGCACGTAAGACATATGCGAATGTGGATGTCTATAAATCTGATTTTCGCCCCATGAAATACACCTTAACCGACAATCAAGAACGTACTTTGATGAAAATGGTTGTTGATCGGGACACAGACAAGGTTTTAGGCGTTCATATGGTAGGGCCTGATGCGGGTGAAATCACACAAGGTATTGGAATCGCCTTAAAAGCGGGGGCAACAAAGGCTCATTTTGATGCTACGATTGGTATTCACCCTTCTAGTGCAGAAGAATTTGTGACCATGCGGGAGCCTTCGGCCTAATACCTCAATAAAACCTCTTTTTCATGACCAGTGAGAAATATGCTATTTTGGCTGTTTTCTGCTGGTCATGTCATTTGTGAAGGGCTACAAATTCAAACTTAATATTCTTTTGCCTCCTATAAAGAGGTGAACGGCACAAAATTTAAAGATAACTATTACGACGAATTGGAGAATACCATGTCGGGCAATTGGACACCTAAAAGCTGGAGAGATCAAAAAATCCTGCAGGTGCCGGTCTATCCAGATCAGCAAAAATTAGAAGCTGTTGAAAATAGTCTTAGTGCCTATCCACCTTTGGTATTTGCTGGCGAAGCACGTCGTTTGAAAAAAGAACTTGGTCAAGTGGCTGAAGGTAACGGCTTCCTTCTTCAAGGGGGCGATTGCGCAGAAAGCTTTGCTGAATTTAAAGCCGATAACATTCGCGATACATTTAAAGTAATGCTTCAAATGGCTGTTGCACTTACTTTTGGTGCTGCTTGTCCTGTGGTAAAAGTTGGACGCATGGCTGGACAATTCGCAAAACCACGTTCTTCTGATACAGAAGTTATAGATGGTGTGGAACTGCCCAGTTATCGTGGTGATATCATTAATGGTATTGATTTCACGAGCGAGGCGCGCATTCCTGATCCACAACGTATGATTAGTGCTTATAATCAAGCATCAGCTACGTTGAACTTGTTGCGTGCATTTGCGCAAGGTGGGTTTGCTGATTTGCAAAAAATCCATCGCTGGAATTTAGATTTTGTTAAAGACAGTCCGCAAGGTGCGCAATTTGAGGCAATGTCTGCGCGTCTTGATGAATCTTTACGGTTCATGGAAGCCTGTGGTTTAACATCTGAAAATGTACCGCAATTAAAAGAAACTAATTTTTACACCAGCCATGAAGCATTGCTTCTGTGGTATGAAGAAGCATTAACACGTCAAGATAGCCTGAACGGTAAATGGTATGATTGTTCGGCCCACATGCTTTGGATTGGGGATCGTACACGCCAAATTGATGGGGCGCATGTTGAATATCTTCGTGGTGTTGATAATCCTATTGGTATGAAATGTGGACCAACATCAGATCCTGATGATTTGATCCGCTTGATTGACCATTTGAACCCAGAAAACGAAGCTGGTCGTTTGACCCTTATCGCACGCATGGGTGAAGATAAAGTTGCAGATTATTTACCTGCCTTGGTGCGCCGCGTGAAAGCGGAAGGCCGTAAGGTTGTTTGGTCTTGTGATCCAATGCATGGTAATACAATCAAAGCAGAAAGCGGATATAAAACCCGCCCATTCGAACGTGTTCTTGGCGAAGTTAAGAATTTCTTTGCTGTGCATAATGCTGAAGGCACGCATGCTGGTGGTGTTCATTTCGAAATGACCGGGCAGGATGTTACTGAATGTACTGGTGGTGCACGTGCTATTTCTGATGATGATCTTTCTCAACGTTATCACACACATTGTGATCCACGCTTAAATGGAGAACAATCGTTAGAGTTAGCTTTCTTGATTGCAGATTCACTAAAACAAGCACGTGATGATCATGAAGAGAGCCTTGCCAAGACTTCTTAAGTCTTATTCTTAAGTTAACTTAGAAACGCTGTTCCTTTTGAACGGCGTTTCCTGTTTAATAAGCAAATGATTATGGACCGCATGTGATTCTGCTGGTTTAGAGATATTAAGACATTTGAAAAGAGAGATATTCATGGGCAAATCCAGAACAGTACCAATGTGGACGGATGCTTATTTTAAACGCACAAAAGAAATCATCGGTAAGAATAAAGACGCAAAAGTTACTTACGCGATCTTTATGCGACGCCCTGTGGTTTCTGCCCCTAGGTTAGCCTTGGATTATCTTGAAGAAATAGCAAAAGAACAAGGTTTCGAATATGAATTAGACCTTCGATATAAAGAAGGGCGCTGGGTTGGGGCAGGGGAACCTATTTTATATATC
>CBFCZA010000269.1:0-4610 GCA_965602285.1 uncultured Curvivirga sp.
AAGGCACGGGCATTGGTCTATATTTAACAAAAATGATTGTTGAAAGTATGGATGGGCGGATAGGTCTTAGTACGATTGAAGGAGAGGGCAGTATTTTTTGGGTTGAGTTCCCTATGGCTGATCCTATAAATTTATCCGTTGAAGAAAATTCAAAGATGTCTAATCGTCTGGAAGAATTAGGGGTTAAAAATAAAAATATTTTATATATTGAAGATAACCCTGAAAATATTGTCTTTATGGAGACTTTGGTGGAAGAATTAGATGAGGTAAGCTTAATCACTGCGATGGAAGGGGTCTCAGGCATTGCTATGGCACGTCTGATCAATCCTGATGCTATTATGTTAGATATTAATTTACCTGATTTAGATGGTGTGAAAGTGATGCGTAGGATTAAGACAACTGACAATCTGAAAGATATTCCAATTGCTATTGTCACATCTAATTCAGATCCAATCACTGAAGAAGTGATGAAAGATTTAGGTTGTGATGCCTATATAAGAAAGCCTATTGATTTAGAAGCACTGGTAGGCTTCCTAGAAGTAAGTTTTAAAGGGAAAGATGACGAATGAGTGAAGTAGCTGATATAATTCGACAATCAAAAATCTTAATCGTAGATGATAAGATTGAAAATGTTCAACTGTTAGAGCATATGCTTGATGAAGATTATTTCGATAATGTATTTTCGACGTCTGACCCAACTCAAGTTGTATCGCTTTATAAAGAACATGAATTTGATTTGATCCTTTTAGATATTCGCATGCCTGTAATGTCTGGATTTGATGTGATGCGTGCTTTGAACGAGGTCATTAAGGATGGCGATTATCTACCCGTCTTGGTTTTAACGGCACAAACTGATGATGAGACAAAACAAAAAGCATTAGAAGTAGGCGCCAGAGATTTTCTAGTGAAGCCTTTCCAGCATTGGGAAGTTATGTTGCGTATTAATAATATGCTGGAAACACGTTTGTATTTTAACCGTCAGAAAACCAAAGTGAATGAACTAGAAGAATTGGTTCAAGAACGCACGTTAGAGATCAGAAACACTCAATTACAAGTTGTTCGTACTCTAGGTAAGGCATCTGAATATCGTGATAATGAAACCGGTATGCATATTATCCGAATGAGTAATATGTGTGCGATGATGGCAAAAGAAATGGGTCAGAACGATCAATATTGCGAATTGCTTTTGAATGCTGCGCCTATGCATGATGTTGGGAAAATTGGCATCCCTGATGCGGTTTTGTTGAAGCCAGGCCGCCTTGATGATGACGAACGTAAGATTATGGATTCTCACGCTGAAATGGGTGAAGATATCTTAGGGGATGACAATTCACCTTTGATGGTGATGGCACGGGAAATTGCGGTAGCCCATCATGAAAAATGGGATGGGTCAGGCTATCCAAACAAATTATCTGGGGAAGATATCCCGCTTTCTGCACGTATAGCCGCCGTCAGTGACGTGTTTGATGCCTTACTATCTAAGCGCCCCTATAAAGAGCCATGGCCAGTGGAAAAGGCGGTTGGATTGATTCAAAGTGAAAGTGGAAAGCATTTTGATCCAACTGTTGTAGAAATTTTTATGAAAATTTTTGAAGATCTCCAATCGATGAGAGATGATTATCCTGATGAGTAACTGTTAGCGGTGGTAACAAGTTCGAAAATTTGGGTTAGCTGATATGGAACTATCTGTTTTTTTGATTGTTCTTTTTGCCGCGGTTCTTCATGCGTCATGGAATGCGCTGATAAAAAGTTCAGGTGATAGAATTATTTCTATGGCGCTTCATGATGTCGTTATGTTCACGATCTGCATCACATTGTTCTTTTTTTTTACACCACCTATTAATGCAGAGGCTATTCCCTACTTTTTATCTTCCGCTGCTGTATTGGCTTTTTATCGTGTCTTCATATTAAAAGCCTATCGTTATGGTGATTTTAGTCGATCATATCCCATTTCACGTGGCGTTGCCCCGTTGCTTGTTGCTTGTGCTGGTATTGTTATCGGTGATGATCTTTTATCTGGGGCAGGGTATGGTGGTATTTTGCTCATGTCTATCGGTATAACCAGCCTTGTGTTTTCCAAAAAATATGGCAGTGGGCCACGGCTTGATCGAGGTTTTTTCTATGCGCTTGGTACAGGTATTATCATCGCTAGTTATTCTGTGATTGATTCTAGAGGGGTCCAGGTATCTGGCAGTTCCCTAGCTTATTTGGCTTGTTTAATATCCATATCTTCCTCTTGGATGCCTGTTTACGCGTTAGCAACCCGTCGAAAACAATTTATTTCAGCTATTCCAGTTTATGGCCCAAGAGCGTTGATCAGTGGTAGCTGCGCGATATTGGCATATGTTTGTATCGTTTGGGCCTATAGCCATACATCACCCGTTCAAGTGGTGGCATTACGTGAAACCAGCGTGATTTTTGGTGCTTTTATAGGTAGTTATATTTTGAAAGAAGGGCTAGGACCGCGCCGTATTGGAAGCGCGATATTAGTTGTCATTGGTATTTACTGTCTTCAATCTTTCGGGTGATTTTAACGCTGCGCAGTGACAAGGCCAGTCTGTGATGAAAGACTATTTTCAACGATCTCTCGTCCCATAAAGGTGAGGGGGGTGACGGGCCCCGGAAGGCTTAAGTTTTTAACTAGATCTGCACTATAATTAAACGGCGCATAATATTCTGGTTTTCCGATGATCAAAATAGCGGGATAATTCTCTGCTTCCACCATGTCATGGCCGGCTTTAATAAGTGACTTTCCGATACCCTGCCCTTGTAAGGTAGGATTGACGGCTAAGGGGCCAAATAAAGGCACTTCTTGTCCATTGGGTAATAATACGGGCCAAAAACGAAGCGATCCACATAATTTTCCATCATCATCTTTCGCCACGAGGCATAATGTGGGGTAAGCATCTATACCATCTCTGAATGTATAGACGGTTCTGCTTTTACGATCTGCACCAAAACAGGTGTCAATTAAATGCGTAATGGCAAGTTGGTCTTGGGATGTTTCTTTTGATATTTGGAAATTCATAACGGGTCTCAGTATTTTAGTCTTTAGAAAATACCGTAGAAGAATAGACCCGAAAATTATTTTTGTATCGGTATCATATCACCCACGGCAGCAAATAGCGGCATGTTGAAAATGCCTGTCTTCTATGCTGCTGCATCGTCGTCGAAGGATGAGATATGCTTGGTTCACAAAAATAGTCCTAATTAAGTTATATTCATCGCTTCTAGCTTGTCCAAAGAGGTTGGGCAAGCAGATATTGTTCATAACGTCTTTTTAAATGATTTTCACTTTTATGTTATAAGGCATTCTTCCTGCTGACAAAAAAGACGAACCCCTATAACTTTATGGGTAATGCAAAGAAGTTTGCTAAATTAAGGTCATCCAAAACATATGAATGAAATGAGTATCCCAATGCGATTTATGAAGGTTAATAAAATGCGGTTTGTCGCTTTTTCCCTAGGATTGTTAATGTCCATGACTGGGTTGTCTATGCAGGCAGTTGCGAGTTCTTGGGCAGTAATTGAAGAAAATGCTAAAGGACAAACTGTATATTGGAATGCATGGGGGGGAAGTGAAACCTATAATAATTACATTTCATGGGTAGCTGAACGTGTAAAGGAAGAAAACAATATTGACCTTGTTCATGTGAAGCTTAGCGATACGGCAGACGCGGTGCGTCGTGTGTTAGCAGAAAAAACGGCTGGTCGTACAAAGGACGGCTCTATTGATTTGATTTGGATTAATGGAGAAAACTTTCGGGCGATGAAGGAGCAAGAACTTTTGTTTGGACCTTTTGCAAATCTACTCCCAAATTTTGAGTTGATCGATACAAAAGAAAAACCCACAACAATTTTGGATTTTACGCTACCTACCCATGGATATGAATCCCCTTGGGGAATGGCCAAATTGGTTTTCATTCATGATTCAAGTAAGGTGGAAAACCCACCTAAAAGCGCCTTGGCTCTTAAAGATTTTATTATGAAAAACCCAGGTCGGGTTACCTATCCCGCTTTACCAGATTTCACAGGCGGTACATTTCTAAAACAAATATTGCATGAATTAACAGATAACCCAAAAATGATGCAGCAACCTGTAAGCGGTGAATTCAATGCTGTTACGGCCCCTCTATGGGCATATTTAGATGAAATAAAGCCGTATCTATGGCGAAAGGGTGCTCAATATCCAAAGAATGAATCAGAAATGATACAACTATTGGATGATGGCGAAATTGATTTTGCTTTTTCCTTTAATGTTGGAAGTGCAACAAACGCTATTGCTGAAGGCAAACTACCTGAAACAGCCCGTACATTTGTCATGGATGTAGGCACTATTGGGAATACCCATTTTGTTGCTATTCCTTTTAATTCCCCCCATAAGGCGGCGGCTCAGGTTGTTGCAAACTTTATTATGTCACCAGAAGCCCAAGCAAGAAAACAACATCCAGATTATTGGGGGGAGCTATCCGTTCTTTCTATGCATCGTTTAAGTGATGTTGATAAGGCGCGTTTTGATGATTTACCAAGGGGCATTGCGACATTGCCAAATGATAAATTAGGAGTGACCTTGCCTGAGCCACATTCCAGTTGGATGACAGAAATTGAAT
>CBFCZA010000270.1:0-4589 GCA_965602285.1 uncultured Curvivirga sp.
GGCCAAATGTGGAAGCGACTTCTAAGTTAGCGGCCCATGTGAATATTCCGATCATTGCTTCTGGTGGTGTATCCAACCTTCAAGATTTATCTGATTTGAAAAAAGCGGGAAACATTGAAGGTGTGATTTCTGGTCGTGCTCTTTATGACGGACGTATTGATATTGCGTCTGCCTTAGAATTGCTGAAAGGATAAGTCATGTTAACCACACGCGTTATACCTTGTCTGGATGTGAAAGACGGTCGCGTTGTTAAGGGCGTGAACTTTGTTGGCCTTAAAGATGCGGGGGATCCTGTAGAACAAGCAAAAATCTATGACGCCGCAGGTGCAGATGAATTAACATTCCTAGATATTATGGCGACGGCTGATAACCGTGAAAGCATGTATGATGTGATCAGCCGCACCGCAGAGGCGATTTTCATGCCGCTGACTGTTGGTGGTGGTGTAAGAGAACCTGAAGATATTCGAAAATTACTATTGGCTGGTGCAGATAAAGTGTCGATCAACTCTGCGGCTGTTCATAATCCTGATTTTGTAAGGGTTGCTTCCGAAAAATTTGGGTCACAATGTATTGTGGTAGCAATTGATGCCAAGACAGTTTCACCGGGTAAGTGGGAAATATTCACCCATGGTGGCCGTAAAGAAACCGGCATTGATGCTGTTGAATGGTCAAAACGAATGGTAGAGCTTGGTGCAGGAGAGTTGCTGATCACTTCCATGGACCGTGATGGCACGAAATCTGGTTTCAATAATGAAATGAACAGGGCTATTGCGGATAGTGTTACTGTGCCTATCATTGCCTCTGGTGGAGTAGGTAATTTGGATCATTTGGTTGAAGGTGTGACCAAGGGGCATGCCTCTGCGGTTTTAGCGGCCTCAATTTTCCATTTTGGTGAATATACTGTGGCAGAAGCAAAGGCGCATATGGCGGCGGCAGGCCTAAATATGCGTCCTGTAAATGATAAGCATCTGGACCTGTAAGGGGGACTATCATGACCGATCAAGTGAATTGGAAAGTTTTGGAACAGCTATATAGCGTGATAGAGGGGCGCAAGGGGGCGGACCCGAAATCATCCTATACTGCAAACCTGCTATCTAAAGGCACGGCAAAAATAGCACAAAAAGTTGGTGAAGAAGCAACCGAAGCAGTGATTGAAGCTATGCGTTCTGATGCATCGGCCTTAACTTCTGAATCTGCTGATCTTTTATATCACTTAATGGTTTTATGGGTAGACCAAGGTGTAAAACCAGAAGATATATTCGAAGAACTGTCTAAACGTACCGGACAATCTGGAATAGAAGAAAAACAATCACGTAAGTGAATAGTCTAAAATTAATGGATTAAGGAAATTTTTAAAATGGCATATGATGATCAGAATATTTTTGCAAAAATCCTACGGGGCGAAATTCCATGTGATAAAGTTTTTGAAAGTGATCATGCATTGGCTTTTAAAGATATTACACCACAGGCCCCATGCCATATTTTAGTGATCCCAAAAGGGGCTTATATTTCAATGGATGATTTTTCCGCCAATGCATCTGATGAAGAAATTGCAGGCTATATACGGGCTGTTGGCCAAGTGGCCCGTGATGCAGGCGTAGATGAAAGCGGATATCGTCTCATTGCAAATCACGGGGCGGATGCCTTTCAAGAAGTACCACATCTGCATATTCATATTTTAGGAAAACGCCCTATGCGCGGTATGCTACGACCTGCCAATTAATCCAGTTTCATTTTGAATTTATTATGTTTATGATTTATTATATAAATGTAATATAAAAATAATAAAAGGTGAGATAATGCAGGGTGGGTTATCGTTTTTTAAGACGTATAAATATAGGATAGCCATTTTATTATCCTTATGTTTTCTTGCATCCTCACCAGCGAGAGCATCGGAGACACTTGTATTTTCTGTTATGTCATCGCCCGAAGGTTATTTACCTAAGGTATCCATAGCTCTATTAGGGGAAGCCCTTCGACGCCATGGTAAAAAAATAGAAGTTCACTATTTACCTGCTGAACGTGCTTTAAGAGCGGCTAATACGGGTCTTTTGGATGGCGACTTACACAGGACTAGAAATCTTCAAAATGTGACGCTCAATGCTTATCCCAATTTGATACGTGTAGAATATGAACTAATGACCATGCATCTCGCTGCTTTTTCATTGGATCCAAAACTTTCCATCTCAAGTTATGACGAAATGAAGGGCCATTCTATAAGTTATATGATTGGTCGCAAAAACTTAGCCCATGCCCTAAATGAATTGTTACCTGAAACACAAATCTATGCTGTGAGCAGTGATGAAATCGCCTTTAAAATGATGAAAAATAAAAGGGCTTCTTTTGCTGTAACAGAAAGCTTACTAGCCAAAATCATGAAAATCCAACAGCCAAAATTCAACGATATACATGAAGTTGGGCGATTACAGGCTGTTCATATGTATAGCTATCTCAATAAAAAACATGAAAAGTTAGCGCAAAAATTACCGCAAACCTATATGGAAATGGAAGAAGAAGGCCTTGTGGAGCTTATTAAGATAAGAGTTTTTGATGAATTGGCAACTAAACTATCTGTCCAATAAATACAAGTTTCTGACACAGAAAAAGCAGGTGATGAAGCCTGCTTTTAGTATGTTTTATAGTGACGTAATTCGTCTAAAAAACGGACGCTGATTTACCCGCGCGTGGTCCAGATATAAATCTGAAGCGTTACGATTGGGAATAAAACCAACCCTGCCCATACGCCAATTTCAAGCTCAAACACAGCCGTCGCAGCGTAAAGTAAAATTACAACAAGACCAGCGAGGACTAATAAAATAGGTTTTAGTGCATCAGACATTTTCAAATTCCTTATGAGGTATGTGGGATACCATAGCGTATATTAAGAATGTAGTGAAGTTTTTCTTAAAAATCCTTGAGCCAGATCAAATTTTAAAAATAATTTTGCAATGCGGTAAGCTGTTGAAATTATAATGTATTAATCAATAAAGATCGATTTATTCAGCTGGCAACGCCGCCGCATCTATCCTTCCTACCCGTACCTCGTTCCCAGGTTCTGGATCATCTGGAATGTTAAAGGCAAGGATAAGAGACACAATGGCCATCGCTGAACCTGCAATGAAAACATAAGCTGGATCTTTGGTCCAAAGGTATGAACCAAATAAGAATGGAATAACCACAGCTGCAATATGATTTATAGAGAAACTAACACCCGCTGTTGAAGCTATGTCCTTTGGGTTGGCAATTTTTTGGAAGTAGCTTTTTTGGGCAATCGCAAAGGCGAAAAATAGATGATCTAATACATAAAGAACTGCTGCAACCTCAGCAGATTCAGTGATCGCATAGCCAGCAAAAACCAATATTAAGCCAACATATTCCACAACAAGTGCGCGCCTCTCTCCCCATTTTGTAATCCAACTACCGATTTTAGGGGCAATCCACATGCTGATGACGTGGTTTGCAAGGTATAATAAAGTGATAGTTGCAACATCGTAACCAAATTTTTCAACCATTAAGAAGCCAGCAAAAACAACGATGATTTGCCGCCGTGCACCGCCCATGAACGTAATGGCGTAATAAAGCCAATACCGTTTACGCAAAACCATATGTTTATGTTGTTCTTCTACGGCCTCATGAACAGGCATAGCGAAGGTCACGTAAAGAGTAAGTAAAATACAAAGGCCACCGCCAAGCATGTAAACCCAGTTATAGCCAAGATCTAGCCATTCCATCACAAGCCAGATAATGCCATATGCAATAAGCGATGTGAAGGAACGTGCGGCAGTCTGGCGGCCCATGGAACGTGGGGCTTCTTCCTTGCTCATCCATTGCAATGTTAAAGACATCTGCATGGTTTCGTAATAGTGAAACCCGATCGACATGATGACAGTAGTGATATATAGGCCCATGGCAGAAGGGTAAAATCCGGTTACAAATACACCCCCACCAAGAAATAACATGGAAACAATGGCAAGTGTCCGTTCTTTCATGATGAGTAAAACAAATACAGCACCAAATGCGAGAAAGCCTGGAATTTCACGTAATGACTGTAGAATACCGATTTCAGTTCCAGAGAAAGAGGCTTTTTCAATCACGAAATTATTCAGCAATGTCATCCAAGTGGTGAAAGCTAATGGCATGGCAGAAGCAAGAATAATAAGACATCCTTCTGGACTGTGCCAAAAGTCTTTATTCATTAATTTTTTCTGCAATCCGTAGAGTTTCATAACATGCCCAAATTCGTAGTCTAAAAATAGATTTATCGGCTAATATACATCAAGGGTCAAGGCAGATAACTTATGTTACATTTTCATAAATCATGTAAGCCATTCAAGGCATAGTATAGTTTCGATTTTCTTCTTTTATATCAACAGCAGAAATAAACTTAGTAAGTTTACCGTCATTATTTTGATAGGGTAGGAATAACCGTTCCGCAGGTAAGTATGTGCCATCGCTGGTGATGAATGGAATTTCACTGACTGCAGCATTTCGGCTATTCATGGATTCCTTATACCATTTAATAAGAGAATCTAATCGGTTCTCAATATTAATATCGTCAAGAAATTGCCCTTTATAGTCTGCACCCACAT
>CBFCZA010000271.1:0-4562 GCA_965602285.1 uncultured Curvivirga sp.
ACGAAATCTAAACTTCTTTTTCTAACTTGCCCCAAATCCAACCGGCTGCTGCACCAAGGGCGGACCAGAAAATAAGGTTAGAAACGATAGAAGCCATCACGAAAAGTGCAGCGAGTTCCGGTGGAACTTCGCCCCAGAATTCTTCAGGGTGTGGTGCGCCAATGACATGAGGTAACGCCAGAAATAAAATCCCAGCAACACGCCAAAGCCAAGTTTTTGTGAAAGCAAGTAGGCCTAACCCAAGTGCAGTAGCGCCAGCTGTCATCAACCACCAACTTTGCCGCCCTTCAAGATCTGCGGCCGCCATTCCCGGTAATTCTGCCGGAAGACCAAGCCCCGGTGCCAAATTAAACACCATAAAACCAGCAAAGCCCCACAAAAGGCCCTGTGTCCCATTGACGGGTCGCCCGCGAAATAAAAATGCTGAAACCATCAAAAGACCGAAGCCAACACCAATAACGATGTTACTACCGAAACTATAAATATAACGCTCAATCCCATCTTCTGGGGCCCATGCGTTAATTTCTGCAAGTTGTTTTGCAAATTCGATTGCGTCCACATTACTTTCAGTTTCGCCGCTATCGCCAGCGCTCACCTCAGTATTCTCGTATAACTCTGCCTGTAAAATCAATGGATGCACTTTTTCCATCTGAAACACAGAAACAAAGATGCCGGCAATGAAGCCGGCAACGATTGCGGACAGTAAGACACGATGTATCATTTACTGTTCTTATCAACTATCTATTTTCGATGCTTTAAGTTCTAGACTTAATGGCAAGGAAAAGTAAAAGAATGTCGGCTGTCATGTGCTGCATTATGGATTTCAGCAGGTTGTGCGAACCCGATACCTAAAATCATAAAGAAACCAACTGAACCAGCCAGAACCGCAGCTACGATTCGTTGTTGTAAACTTGCGCTGACGCCTGTTGTTTTAACTTGTGTATCAATCATGGGAACTCCCTCCGCGTTAATGATCGTTCAACGACAGGTCCAAATGAACCAATCGTCATTTTATGAGGCAGGTCTCCTGGCTAACAGATCAAAACGGATTTGAGGCCTTCCCATTCTTAACCACCCAACAGAGTAGTTTAAAACAGTGACCAGAAAGCAAATCCGCTCCCTGTTGACAGTTGCGGGGGCAGCTTTAATCTTCATTCCCTGATGGGTAAACGAAGTTAAATTCCCTTTTCATCCTCAAGGCTTTATCGCCTCTCACGAGGAACCATCAATATATAAATAGCTACCTCAAAAAAATAAGCGCGTCAAATATTGAATATACCATTTTTCATATCTATTTGCGACATGGTAGTATTTATTCAACCAAACTTAATACATCTCTCGCCATATCAGCAGGCTTACTGTCATGTTTAAACATGGATAAGAACTTTCCATCTGGTCCAACTAAATAAGTGAAAGCCGAATGGTTCATCACATAATCACCATCTTCATCGGCATCACCCTTAGATCATGGAAGTTTTGTACATAATTGCCCATTTCTTCTGGTGTATCACGTTCAGGATCCACCGTAATGAAAATAGGCGTAACTTTCGCTGCCTTTTCAGGAGATAGTTCTTCCATCAATAATGTTGCTTCGCCTAAAATCTGTAGATCCGTTGGGCAAACATCTGGGCAAAAAGTATAGCCAAAATACATCAGCATGTATTGGCCAGCAAAATCCTTATCTGTGACAAGCTTGCCTTTATGGTTGGTTAATTCAAAAGGGCCACCAATTTTCACATCGGGAACCATAAGGGCCGATCGCGTATTATTTTGTTGTGCCTGATAAAGATAAACATAGACGGCGATTAATCCGGCGGCTGCAACTGCAAACATGGCCATAAAAACAGGGGATGTAACAAGACGTTTCATAAATCGAACCTTATAAAATGAAAGAATCAACGCTATAGACATAAGCAGCATCAAAGATGGTTGCAAGTATCCATTGGCTTTACATAGCGATTAAACATTCAATTTACAAAATGTTTTCACCATTGCCTCGCATTCATCCTATTCCAGCCCCAATTCTGCCTTAATTCAATAGGATTGTAGTAATATATGAAAAACAGTATGTTAGAAGGCTCACCTGAAGGTGACCTACAAAATGAGGGACTGACAAAGCGTCAGGTATAAAAATGAGCCATAAAATTGCATTAGTAGATGATGATAGAAACATTCTAACCTCCGTATCCATTGCGCTAGAAGCCGAAGGATTTGACGTCGTTACCTATACCGATGGGGAAACCGCCCTTGCCGGCCTTAATACTGGACGTCCCGATCTTGCGGTTTTGGATATTAAAATGCCGCGCATGGATGGCATGGAACTTTTGCAACGCTTACGCAAAACAAATGATTTACCTGTGATTTTTCTAACCTCAAAAGATGATGAAATTGATGAATTATTAGGCCTGAAGATGGGCGCGGATGATTATATCAAAAAACCATTTTCCCAACGTTTACTTATAGAACGCATCAAAGCCCTTTTACGCCGACAAGATATTGATAGCGGCGCAGATGAAGCCAAAGCAGGTGGCGTATTAAATCGTGGAAACTTAATGCTGGATTCCGATCGTCATATTTGCAGCTGGAATAAAAAGCACGTCAATCTAACTGTGACTGAATTCTTGTTAATTAAAACTCTCGCCCAACGTCCCGGTCATGTAAAAAGCCGTGATCAGTTGATGGACGCCGCCTATGGTGAAAATATCTATGTAGATGATCGTACCATCGACAGCCATATCAAACGATTGCGCAAAAAATTCCGAGACATGGATAATGATTTCAATGAAATTGAAACCCTTTATGGTGTAGGTTATCGCTATAAAGACACCACGTCCTAATTCTGGCAAATCACGAAACATATGTTACAAGCAGAACAAAAAACGTCACTTAAGCCAAAGGTTGCTTCCCAACAGAAGCCAGCAAAGAAACATCGTCGTTTTCTGACCCCATTGGCACGTAAAATTCTTGCTATTAACATGCTCACACTTGCCATCCCTGTCGCAGGACTACTTTATCAAGATTCTTATAAAGAACAGCTTATCCAACAAGAATTGGATTCATTACGCACCCAAGGAGAGATTTTTTCTGGCGCCCTTGGCGAAGCCGCAATCACGCGCCTTGTATCGGGCCAGGAAATTTTAAATTTAGTACCCGCCAGACATATTTTACACCGCCTATCTATACCGGGCCGTGTTCACGCTCGATTATTTTTAAATGATGGAAACTTAGCCGCAGATAGTGAACGCCTTGGCGGAATTGGAAAAGAAGTGATGGTAGAAGACCTTCCGGAATTAGGAAGCACATCCGATAAAATCATGTCCCCTTTATTACGTTTTATGGAATATCTATCGAAACTAACAAGCCACCATGATTTGCCTGTATATCATAATAGTGCAAACCCTACTGTTGCTGATTATGCGGAAGTACATCATGCATTACGTGGCGGCATTTCAGGCATGGTCAGACAACGGACCAACGGACAGTTAATATTATCTGTCGCCTTCCCTGTTCAGCGATATTACCAAATCGCCGGTGCGTTAATGCTCTCTAAAAATGGGGCTAAAATTGAAGCTGCCATGCGGGAGATACGTTTTAATATTCTTGCCCTGTCTGGTTTTGCATTTTTATTAACCATTAGCCTTTCTCTATATTTGGCCGCCAGCATCGTTAGACCCATTCAACGCCTTGCCATTGCCGCTGAAAAGATTCGCGAAGACGTAGGACGGCACGAAGATATCATTCCAGATTTTACAGACCGACGAGATGCCATTGGCGATCTATCTGGCGTATTACGAGAAATGACGGATGCACTACGGGCACGACTTAGTGCCATTGAAAGCTTTGCTGCAGATGTCTCTCATGAAATCAAGAACCCATTAACCTCTTTACGAAGTGCGGTCGAAACGATTTCATTAGCAAAGAACGACGAGCAAAAAGAAAAGCTTTTCCGCATCATCCAAGATGATGTAACCAGATTAGATCGTCTTATCTCTGATATCTCTGATGCCTCCAGACTAGATGCAGAACTTTCACGCAGCCAATCAACAGATCTTAATATTGCGGAAATGTTGAACGCACTATGCGAAATGCATAATGCTACTGCAAAAGATAGAGGCCGTCCAACCATGCATTTAGATTGCCTAGGCGATGGTCCTTTCAACATGATGGGAATTGAAAGTCGACTGGTGCAAGTCTTTAGGAACTTATTTGCCAATGCGGAAAGCTTCTCCCCACCAAATGCCCGCATCACCACACGGCTAGAGAAATTGCACGACAACTTGATCATCACGGTGGAAGACGAAGGACAGGGTATCCCTGATAATAAGTTAGAAGCCATTTTTGATCGTTTTTATTCTGAACGGCCAGAAAACGAAGATTTCGGCAAACATTCTGGATTGGGCCTAGCCATTTCAAAACAAATCATAGAAGCCCATCACGGTAAAATTCGTGCTGAGAATAAAAGGGCTCCAGACGGAACCTCTAAAGGGGCGCGCTTCACCATCACCCTACCCGCAATAGAGCCATCATAACAAAAGGTCATCGGGAAAACCCAGATGACCTTT
>CBFCZA010000272.1:0-4437 GCA_965602285.1 uncultured Curvivirga sp.
GCAGGAATGCGATAAGGGCGAGGGGCCGTGACACACGACCCGCCGTTGCCGCCATGCCTGTTTTTCCCGCAGGCGAAAGAGAAGACATCACCAAGGCCATGCTTGCCCGCGATAGGCCATGGGCCGCAACCATAATAGCCAAAATCAACATGGGGTTATACAAGGTCGCCAAAGCACCTTCGCGTAGGGAAATATTTAAAATTAAGGCAATCGTACCATAAGCCCCAATAGCACTATCACGCATGATAGTCAGGCGTTTCTCTATGGT
Source organism: uncultured Curvivirga sp. (assembly GCA_965602285.1). Taxonomy (GTDB): domain Bacteria; phylum Pseudomonadota; class Alphaproteobacteria; order UBA8366; family Aestuariispiraceae; genus Curvivirga. The sequence goes on from CBFCZA010000272.1 coordinate 269, forward strand.
ATGCCCGCCCCAAAATCCATCCGCCATGTCGGCAAAGCCATCTTCATGCAAGGCACCCGTGATTAAAATAGTTGCCCCAATCGCCATGATCGCCGCAATCCATCCGGTTAGGCCCACATAAGAACAGGCAATGAAAACACTTGCACCGATTGCACCAACAACCCAACCCACAAGGGGAAAGGCCCATGCGGACTTTGCCAAAGGCCGCCCATAATAGGGCATGGGAATACGACTTAAAAACAGGAAGGCCGTGGCGATATCGCGCCAAATTGGCAAGGCATTCCTGTCTTCAGAAACAACCTCGTTGGATGCTTCTGGTAAATCTTTGCCGCTTTTTTCTCTTTCGCTTCTCATGACTAAAGGATATACCGCTAAAAAGCATGTTGACGCTAGTCGAAAAGTCGACATCACCACATTTAATAGTAAAGATGAGTCAGTCCATGACAGATACACCTGTTCAAGCCACATTTGACGAAATCCGCGACATTATTCGTGGTTTCCACGGTCCCAATGAAAAAGCACGCGATCTTGCGCGTGAACGCGAAGGTCAATTGACCAAGCCACCCGGGGCATTAGGTCGATTAGAAAGCATCGCAGAATGGTTTGCCACATGGCAAGCTGGCGACAGCCCAAAACTTGAACGCCCTCGCGTTGCCGTATTTGCAGGCAACCACGGTGTTGCCGCACAAGGTGTGTCTGCCTTTCCACAAGAAGTAACCGTGCAAATGGTGGCTAATTTCCAACATGGGGGCGCTGCGGTAAACCAAATTTGTGGTGTTCATGATGCGGAATTACGGGTCTATGAAATGGCCTTGGATAATCCAACCAATGATTTCACCGTTGAACCCGCGATGAGTGAAGCTGAATGCGCAACCGCCATTGCCTATGGTATGATGGCGGTTGAAGAAGGTATTGATTGTCTATGTGTTGGGGAAATGGGTATTGCCAATTCCACCAGTGGTGCGGCCTTAGCCTATGCGTTATTCCATGGGGATGCCGCCGAATGGGTTGGTCCTGGCACTGGCGTTTCTGGTGATGCTTATGACAATAAAGTACGTGTTGTCCGTGAAGCTGTTGGTAAATATTTCCACCAACTTAATGATCCACTAGAAATCTTGCGTTGTGTGGGTGGTTTTGAATTGGCGGCAATCGTTGGGGCCATTATTGCCGCACGCATGGGACGTGTGCCTGTGATTTTAGATGGTTACGCCACAACAGCTGCTGCCGCCATCCTCTATAAAATGGACGAAACCGCCCTTGATCATTGTATCATTGGGCATCTGTCAGCCGAACCATCACATGGTAAATTACTAGACGAACTGGGGAAAGAGCCGCTTTTAAACTTTGGCATGCGCTTAGGCGAAGCTTCTGGTGCGGCGCTGGCGCTTGGCATCGTGAAATCAGCTGTTTCTTGTCACACTGGCATGGCTACTTTTGCTGAAGCAGGCGTTGCTGGAAAAGAGTAAACCTTAGAAAACCACCTCTCAAGTAATGTAACCCTAAGATATCGCATGATATTCTTAGGGTTACTATATCTTATAGATTCGTTCGCTAAATAATGTTATATGAATATGTGAATATAGCTATTCTTAGGGGGGGGAATTATATTGTCTAATATCACAATTAAAGATTCATATTTAAATTTCATTCCAAAAATCTACGATACAGTTTTGAACCCAGATTCATGGGAAGATGTATTACTTGAATTTGCAGGTTTCTTTGGCGCCCCAATGGCAACCCTCTTTTTGAATGATCTGCGCTATTCTGAATTTACCAATATTGCGCCTCCTCAAAATGTTGACCCTGTTATTCTTCAAGAATTTATCACCAAATATGGACCTGACTTTATAGCGGTCATTCCCAGAGCCCTGCAAAAAGATGTCGGTATCTGGATGGATAGTGAATATCTCTTTCAAAAGCCAATTGATGAAATCGATGAGACCGCATTTCAAATTAAACATTTTGGCTTAAAACATCGTGCCCTAGCTCGGTTAAACGACACCCCGCTTTGGGCAGATGCTATTACCCTAAATTTTGATGTAAATCGTGATGGAATCACAAAAGAAGAAGAAACTATCGGTAACCTTTTTATTCCCCATTTTGCCAAAGCGGTGGAAATGAAACGCCCATTCTCTCTTTTGCACCATCGCTATCAAGCCATTTTCTCTGTGCTTGATCGTATTAAAGTGGGCCTTATCATAACCAATAGCACGGGCGAAGTCGTTATTTCCAACAGTGCCGCAGAAGAAATGCTATCTACAGGAAATAATCTAAAACGAAATGCTCAAAATCATATACAAATTCATCCAGAAGATTTTAATTTAATGCTAAAGGATAACATACTTCAAGCATCAACACCGACACTATCTGGGCCGCGAAAATCAATTCTTGCTGTCCCAAAACGCGATGAAGGGCTGTCATGGATCATTGAAACCCAACCGCTCAGCGATATGGGTGGTAATATTTCTGGACATTTTCAAGGGGCCATGACATTCATAACGGATCCAGATCGTAAGGAAATAATATCAACAGAGGGCATGGAACAATTATTCCAACTCACCTCTGCTGAAAGTGAAATTTGCAAACTCATCGCCCAAGGTTCCAAAGCCGAAGATATTGCAGAAATGCGAAATGTTTCCCTTGGTACTGTTAGAACACAAATACGTGCCCTTTTAGAAAAAACCCAAACCAATAACCAGCTAGATTTAGTACGACTGGCCTTAAAGGTTAATTTACCGGTGGATGAAGTAAATTAATACGCAAAAACAGAAAGTATAAAAAAACTTCCCATCAAAAAAATAAACGCCGTTAAGAATTCACATTCATAGCATATTTCTGGTGTCATTTCTGGATTTTCAGTTCTAAATAATTTACTCATAGTTCCCCCTTACTGAATCATATTGATGTTTCTAAGGGTGTTATTGCTTATGTTCGTTCCATAGACATCTACAAGATTGTAGACACTTTAATTAAAACTAATAATTTAGATAAATTTTTAACATTTCTTTTTTTTCCAACTATGGGTAAACTGCATCCATGATGAACATAAGCCGCTACATTCGTTTACTAATCACCACGTTGGCCGTTTTCTTTCTCGCCAGCTGCTATATGCCTAGTGCGTATCAACTCCGTATTCAAATTTTGAAGGACGGCCGATTTGCTTATGAATATGAAGGTGATTTGCTTCATCTAGGTTTTTTACAAAAACTGGGAAAAAAAGAAGTCCTACAAGGAAGTCCTGAAGAAACCGAATGGTCAGATATTTATATTAAAGATCTAAATAGAGACGAAGGTTTCAGCGAAATAAAATATAAGGGTGAAGCACGCTTTAAAGTTAAATTCCGCTTTAAAGGCAACATCAATGAAATGAAAAGTTACAGTTTCGTACGGCGAAATGCGTGGTTCATGCGTATTGCACGAACATCCCCAGGAGTCGTAGAATTAAAGAGTAATAAATTACCCGAAGACTATCGTAAAGAATTAGAGGCCAGTGGTTTTATCGCATGGGGTCGCGTGCGTATTTGGACAGATGCAGAAGTCACGTATAATAACGCGCAAGCTGTGACCCCGGGTGGTACATCCCTTTATGAATGGGGTATTCGTTCTAACGAAGATGAGCTTCCTCGTATGGTTATTGGTATTATTCCACAACCGTAAACATCTTGTTCTTAGGTAAAGCTTATTATGCTGATTTCTTTTTCCAGCCTTTTTCTTATGGCCTTTTTGGCAGCAACAATCCTACCTCTATCTTCAGAAGCTGTATTGATCGGATTAACTGAAACCTACCCTGATTGGGTTTGGGGTTTTGTTCTAGTAGCAAGTTTAGGAAATATATTAGGCTCTGTCGTCAATTGGGCATTAGGACGGTGGCTCATTCATTTTAAAGATCATAAGTGGTTTCCAGTTAAAGATAAAACACTCGCTAAAGCAGAGAAACGATTTCAAAAATGGGGCTGGCCAAGCCTTCTGCTTGCCTGGGTCCCAATCATTGGAGACCCCTTAACCCTTGTTGCTGGATTAATGAATTTCCCTTTTAAATGGTTTTTATTACTAGTCACTTTATCTAAAAGCGGCAGATATTTAACCATTGCGCTTATTCAACAGTATTTGTCTTAAAACAACCTAAAGGTTTACTTGACCTGTATAAATCCACGGCGTTAACTAATTGT
>CBFCZA010000273.1:0-4423 GCA_965602285.1 uncultured Curvivirga sp.
AATCCTATGTCTGTTAGTCCGGATTTAAATCGTGTGAAGCAAGGTTTCTTGCGTGAAGATTTATTTGTTGCTGTACATGAACAATTCATGACAGATACGGCAAAAATGGCAGATATTATTTTGCCCGCGACAATGTTTGTGGAACATGATGATTTATATAAGGGAGGCGGGCATACACATGTTCTCTTTGGCCCGAAAATCATCGATAGCCCCGGAGAATGTAAAACCAACCATTTTGTATATCAGGAACTGGCAAAACGTTTGGGGGTGGATCATGAAGTTGGCTTTGGTATGGATGAACGTGAAATTATTGATGATATGCTCCAAAAAAGTCGCTCGATTGAGTTAGGTGAATTGGAAAAAAAACGCTGGATCGATTTAGCACTATCTTTTGAAACGGCACATTATATTAATGGTTTTAATCATCCTGATGGGAAATACCGCTTTAAACCAGATTGGTATGCCCTGTCTAATAGTGGTAATCCAGAAGCAGGAAGTGGAATGAGTGGGATTTCTGGTGCTGAGATGCCGACCTTCCCAGATCATTGGAATGTGATAGAAGAAGAAACAGAAGAATATCCTTATCGCTTGGTAACTGCGCCTGCACGAAATTATCTTAATTCAAGCTTCACAGAAACAGCTACTTCCATTGCGAAGGAAGTTCGTCCAACAGTGTTAGTTAATAGAAAACTGGCTTCAAAAGCGAATTTAGACGATGGAGATCTTGTACGGTTAAAATCTGCGCGTGGTGAAGTCAGAATTCATGTGGAGCTATCAGAAGGTATGCAGCGAAATACGCTGGTGGTGGAAAGTATTTGGCCAAATAGCGCATTTCTAGATGGATTAGGCATTAATGCCTTAACTGGTTCTGATCCGGGCAGTCCTGTTGGTGGTGCTGCGTTTCATGATAACCGCGTTTCAATGATTAAATGTAATTAGAAAATCTTAGCAAACATAAAAACCAACTCTTCAGATGAAGGGTTGGTTTTTTTCGTGTTAGAAAAAATATCACCGGATGCGACGTAAGAAACCTTCTATATTAACAAGGGGCTTACCGTCCTTTATTCGATAGAAAACTAGTTCCATGGTTTGGTCATCGATCATTTTACGGTTGTATTGTTGCATTTCATAGCCGCCATCCTCGGTAATCATCATGGCATAAACAATGAAAACATCATCTTTTACTTTTGCCCATAAATAGGGATCACCCATTAAAGGGTTCAAGGGTTCCCATTTTCCGAAAAGGTTTTTCCGCATGGCAGAACCATAAATACCTTCGCGATTAGAGGGTTTAAACTCGACAGAATGTGATGTGATTTTTTCTCTACCATCCTCTTTTTTTGCAATAGTCTCCCAATCCAAATGGAAAGAACCTTCATCGGTTTTCCAAATGTGAACAGAAAGGAAGCGTGTACCTTTTTCATCATCGGCGGAAATGGCTTCGCCTTCAAATTTTCCTAAGAACGGATTGATATCCGCAAAATCGTTGCTGGATAATGCAATTGAGGGAAATGTTAAAAGGATAAATAAAAGAAAAAAACGTTTAAACAGCATGTTATATGGTCTTCCTTATTGGAAAATATTTATATTAGTATAATCTAGATGTTGAGGCGTAGCTATAGTTAAAAGGATTAAAGAGATGAAAGCCCTAACGATTGGTGGCGCCACAGTTGACATTATTGCGTCCGTTGCCGACCATAACCTTGAACGCATGACCATGCATAATGCGATTTCCAATTACCTATTATTGGAAGAAGGTAAAAAGATTGATGCACAATCAGTTGATTTTTATATTGGAGGTGGTGCTACAAATGCCGCTGTTTCCATGTCGAGACAAGGTGTTGATGTTGCTTGCCTTATTAAGGTTGGTGAAGATGCAGAAGGTGTGAAAGTACAAGAGAAACTTCGCCTTGAAAATGTTGATACACGCCCCATTTTAATCAATCATCACGAGGTAACTGGGCGTGCGGTTATGATTGCAAGCCATGCAAAGAACCCTACTATTTTTGTGGCTCGCGGTGCGAACACGACATTGATAGAGGAAGATATTCACAAAGATGTGTTTAAAGATAAAGATCTTGTTTATGTGACAGGGCTTAGTGGTGATTCCGCAGATTGCTTTGAACCTATTGTGACTTTAGCCAAAGAAGCAGGGGCTATGGTGGCCTGTAATCCCGGAATTAGGCAACTCTCTTCACGCGGAGATGTGTTCTTCAATATTTTACCAAAAATAGATTTTCTAACATTGAATGAAGTTGAAACAGCTCAGTTAATCCCTGTTTTATCAGTGCGTGCGGAAGAGATTCCCCCTTTTATCACCGAGAGTTCTATTGAAGAAGAAGATTTACCAAGACTTTTACGTCATGGTTTGGAAAACAATGGATTTTCTATGACTTTATCGTCTTTGTTTAAAGCATTGTTGAAGAAGGGCGTTAAAAGCTTCCTTTTAACAGATGGAAAATATGGTGCTTATTATGTGAGCCAATCGGGTTTGATTTTTTGCCCTAGTCAAAAGGCACATGTGAGAGGAACGGCAGGTGCAGGTGATAGTTTTGCTTCTACTTGCGCATCACAACTGGCAAAAGGTAAAAGCCCGGAAGTAGCCATGAAAATGGCAACTTTAAATGCGGCTTCTGTGGTCTCACGTATAGATGCGCAATCTGGCTTAGAATGCGAAGAAACGCTTCTTCGTCGTTTAGAAGAAGCTGATTGGTCTGATTTTATTTCGTTTAAATGGGCTTGAGTTAAAAACTTATAATAAGCCTTGGCTTTTGAAACTTACATAGGTTGTTTGCCCTACAATGATATGATCATGTAGGGTTATACCTATGTTACGGCCTGCTTCTTTTAATTCACGTGTCATTTCAATGTCTTCGCCCGATGGAGTAGGGTCGCCACTTGGGTGATTATGAACAATGATAATGGCAACAGCCCCAATGTCTAATGCGCGTTTAACGACTTCGCGCGGATAAAGAGGTGTGTGGTTCACGGTCCCAATGTTTTTTTGCACACCAAAAAAATAACTAAAGGTGATTTTTTTGATTGAGAAACAATATTCGAAGCTGTTCTACCGTTTCTCGGCTCATGGCAGCTTGAATATAATCCATCAATTTGTCCCAATTTCCAAGGACATGACCGTTGAAGGCTTCTTGCTTAAGAAGTCGCAAGGCGGATTGTTGGGAAAGCTTTAAGGCAACCACGGCTGCTTCGCCTACGCCTGTTACTTTTTTTAACGCTTCAGGGGACGCAGATATAACAGCCGCATAGCTTTTGAATTGTTGGATGAGACGCTTTGCTAATGGCTTAACATCACCACGGGGAATAGCCTGTGTTAGGACTAACTCTAGGAGCTCATAATCTTCCATAGAATGCCCTAGATCCTTTAGAAAACGGGTACGTAAACGTTTTCGGTGCCCTAATTGATCTGGTTTAGGATCTTCTCCCATTTGGCCTTCCCCCATGTGATGTTCTTCAAAAGATTTGGAATTAGCCTTTTAAATAGGGCGGTTGTGTCAATCCTTTGGGGGAATCTGTGAAAATTTCAAAACCGTCACTGGTAACGCCAATCGTATGTTCAAACTGTGCAGAAAGTGATTTATCTTTTGTCACCGCTGTCCAGCCATCTTGAAGAACCTTACAGCTGTATTTACCCGCATTTAGCATCGGTTCGATGGTAAAAAACATGCCTTCTTTTAAAGTCGCACCAGTACCGGGGGTACCATAATGAAGGACGCTTGGTGCATCATGAAAAACACGGCCAATGCCATGGCCACAGAAATCACGAACAACAGAAAAGCGATTCTTTTCAGCGTGATGTTGAATTGCGGCGCCAATATCACCGAGTGTTACACCCGGTTTGACCATTTCAATACCAATCATTAAAGATTCATAGGTAACTTGTACTAACTTTTTGGCTTTAACAGAAATTTTATCACCCACAAGGAACATGCGGCTGCTATCTCCATACCATCCATCAAGAATAACAGTAACATCCACGTTTATGATGTCCCCGTTTTTAAGTTTTTTAGCGTCATCTGGGATGCCGTGACAAACAACGTGATTTACACTTGTACAGATAGATTTTGGGAAACCACGATAGTTAAGAGGGGCGGAAATAGCTCCACGTTCTATGGTGTAGGTATGGCACAGATCATTTAATTTCTGTGTCGTAACACCAGGTTCTACAAAATCCGTTATATAATCTAATAATTCGCCCGCTAAACGACCTGCCTTACGCATGCCTTCAAAATCTTCTGGGCTATGAATTTTAATACGGCCAGAATCAGCATCATCATATTCGTTCATGGAAGTCTGTCTTTCAAAATCACATCAGTTACTATTTTTATGGGATAAATAATTCCCTTTAAGTTTCTTTTACCTTGTTTTTTCAATTTCGCCAAGTGTAGGAAAACGGGCTAATATG
>CBFCZA010000274.1:0-4417 GCA_965602285.1 uncultured Curvivirga sp.
GCAATTGTATGCTGGAAATTAGATATAGAATCAACACGAATAGATGAAGGTGTTTTCCATGCCTCATCCGTTATTTCTTTTACAACACCAAGCCACTTTTCTGTGAAAATTTTACCTTGGGCAGGCTTAACCACCAACAAGATATTATCCGTTTTCGTATATATGTCTTGCAGGCCATCATACGCCTGAAGTTGTGGATTATCCTTCCCAAAGAACACTCTATAATCACTGGTAAAAGATAGAAAACGCCCGCCAGATGCAAGAGCCAAAACGGCTACTACACTCAAAGCCAACACTAACCAGCGCCATTTCACTATGCCGAGGGCATAGGATAATGTGGTTCTATTCACTAAATCACTCATCATTTCATTCCTTTATGGGCGATAGACCCAAAACCGCATAAAACTCTTTAATTTGCAGAATATATCAATTCAAACCATTGAATTTTTCACTTTAATAAACTACACTGTGTAGTGTATTAGTATATTTTAAATTAAAAGTAAACTACACTGTGTAGTTTTTTGGAGTTTATTTTGAAAAACGTAAATTGCCCTGTCGCCGCCCTTGGCGAAATTGTTGTCAAAAAGCTAACACGTAGTGAAGCAAAACGCGTGGCTATCATTGATGCTGCACGTGATGTATTTCTTTCAAAAGGCTTTGACATTGCCAGTATGGATATGATTGCGGCAGAAGCAAATGTTTCCAAAAAAACGGTCTACAGCCATTTTAAATCAAAAGAAAATCTGTTTATTCACATCATGCAAGGCATGTGTTCTAGCAAAAGAGAAAGCATAATTGATGGTTCGGGGCTGAATACATCAAACGTTTTAAGAATGGATCGCCCAATAGAAGACGCCCTAATAGAACTCGGGCAAAGACTTCTTCAACAACTGTATGATCCAAAAGCCATTGCTCTTTTACGAATATTAATTGGGCAAGCTGAAAATTTCCCTGAAAATGGCATTGAATATTTTAATCAAGGCCCAAAGGAAATCTTTGCCGTTGTAGGGCAGTATCTAATAGAGGCGGATAAAGCTGGGATAGTATCTTTAGAAAACCCCACATTAGCTGCTAAAGTCTTTTTATCCTCTATGCTAAGCTCTACATACCTTAAATGTTTAACCACCGCATGCCCCCCACCAGATGAAAAAGAAATCAACCAAATAGTAGAAGCCTCAGTTCATCTATTTCTTTACGGGGCTATTTCCAAAAAATAAGACTTGAGAAACGCTTCGTTTCTATCCATCATGGTTGATTAATCATTTCACTATCAGAGACAGAACATGGCTTTAAAAATTGCACTTCTTGGTACTGGCCTTATGGGTTTTCCCATGTCTATCAACCTTCTTAATGCTGGTTTTCCTCTAAATGCATGGAACCGTACTCGCAGCAAGGCTGATGCTTTAACGACACATGGTGCAGTTGTTTTTGACGACCCCCCTTCTGCTGTTGATGATGCTGATGTTATCATCACCATGCTAGAAAATGGCCCTGTGGTTGAAGAAGTTCTTTTCAATGAAACCGTCCTAAGCCACTTGAAACCAAATAGCACCGTCATTGATATGAGTTCCATCCCGCCACACATGGCCCAAGATCACGCAAAAAGATTAAACGCCATAGATATCCAATATTTAGACGCCCCCGTATCCGGCGGCACCATGGGTGCGGCCCAAGCAACATTGGCAATTATGGCAGGTGGATCACGTGAAACCTTCGATAATATGATGCCTATATTCAAGACATTAGGCCGTCCGACCTACATCGGCCTTGCAGGGACTGGTCAAATAGCAAAATGCGCCAACCAATCTATCGTAGCCAATACAATCGCAGCTGTATCCGAGGGGCTTCTTCTTGCAGCAGCCGGAGGAGCCGATCCTGCGGCTGTGCGTGAAGCCCTATCTGGCGGATTTGCAGATAGTCGTATTTTACAAGAACATGGCAAACGGTTGCTAGAGCGAAACTTCATTCCCGGCGGCGCAGTTAAAACGCAATTAAAAGACTTAAACACTGCACTGGCTGTGGTCGAAGGGTTACACCTACCCGTTACTGCCAAAACACAAGAAATCTACCAAACCTTAGTTAATAATGGTGCGTCTGATTATGATCATTCTGCTTATTTGTTAGAGCTTGAAAATATCAATCCGGGTAAAAAATTAACCCAAGCAGAAACTAAGTTACCAAAATAAGTTGAACCACACATTTAAGGGTCCACGTTTCTAATAGCTCTCTACCAAACAGAAAGTTTAACAATGCCACGCTTTGCTGCTAATTTAACCATGTTGTTTAATGAAGTTCCTTTTATGGATCGATTTAAAATGGCCGCGACACATGGTTTTAAGGCCGTTGAATTTCTTTTCCCCTATGCATTTGATGCCAATGAAATTAAACAAAAACTTTCTGAACATAATTTGGAACTTCCCCTTTTCAATATGCCCCCAGGGGATTGGGACAAGGGCGAACGCGGAATGGCTGCGATTCCAGCGCGACGCGAAGAGTTTCGCGAGAATGTAGAATTAGCCTTAAATTATGCGGATATTTTGTCGCCGCCGCGCCTTCATGCGATGGCGGGCCTCATCAATTCAAATGATGATCGCATAGCTATGGAAGAATGCTATATCTCAAACCTTCAATTTGCCGCTGATGAATGCGCAAAAAAAGGGATCACTCTTTTGATAGAGCCTCTCAATAGCCGTGATATTCCCGGCTACTTTCTTCAATATACGGATCAAGCGCGAGAAATTATCGAGAAAGTGAACCGCCCTAACATAGCTCTACAACTTGATATTTATCACCTTCAAATCATGGAAGGCGATTTGGAAAAAAATTGCCGGACATTGGCTGATATTACAGGTCATATCCAAATTGCAGGCGTTCCAGACCGCCATGAACCCAACACAGGCGAAATCAACTATTCCCATATTTTCAACGTCATTGATGACACGGGTTATGATGGATGGTTAGGGTGTGAATATAAACCAGCCACAACAACAATAGATGGCTTAGGTTGGATAAAAGAACTAAACAGCTAATTTCATAAGATATAGAAGCGAAACCTTTCTTTATTTTCTTGTCCTATTTAACGATAAATGCCTAATTGATTTTACCTAAAATTTTTCGACCCTATTTTTTAAAGGCTAAATAATATGTCAGAGTTTGATTTCATCGTTGTTGGTGCAGGTTCTGCTGGTTGCGTATTAGCAGATAAATTAAGTGAAGATGGCCGTAATAGTGTCCTTATTTTAGAAGCGGGCGGCAGCGACCGCCGGCTCTTCATCAAGATGCCTATTGGCTATGGCATAAATTTCTTTAATCCTAAGGTGAACTGGAAATATCAAACAGAACCGGAAAAAGCCTTAAACGGCAGGACCAGCTATTGGCCCCGTGGCAAAGTCATTGGGGGATCAAGCTCCATCAATGCTATGTGTTATGTACGAGGATTGCCTTCTGATTTTAATGACTGGCGTGATGCAGGAAATATCGGTTGGGGTTGGGATGATTTAAAGCCCTATTACGATAAATTTGAACGGTTTGTCGGTGTCGAAGGCGTTGAAGAAAACGATAAACCCCTTCACATCAGTGACGTTTATAAAGACATGCATCCCTTAAAAGAAAACTATCGTCGTGCGGCAGCTGAATTAGGCCTTCCATATCACCGTTCCATGAATGAAGAAGAACAAGAAGGTTTTGCCCCTTATCAAATCAATACAAGAAATGGAGTGCGCTGTTCTGCGGCTGACGCTTTCTTGCGCCCTGCACTAAAAAGGGCAAATATTTCTTTAGAAACCAAAGCCCATGCCACAAGAATTCTTTTTGAAGGTAATCGTGCCGTTGGTATTGAATATAGCCAAAACGGGCAATTGAAACAGGCGAAAGCCCGACGTGAAGTTATCTTGTCTGGTGGATCCATCAATTCACCAATGTTACTTCAGCAATCTGGTATTGGCGGGGGCGCATTACTTCAAAAACTTGGCATAGATGTAAAGTTGGACAATCCTGCTGTTGGAAGCAACCTTCAAGATCATATCGCTGTAAATTATTATTATAAATCCACCGTCCCTACATTGAATGATCAATTACACAGTTGGTCCGGTAAGATTTGGGCTGGCATGAAATATGTCTTAGCCCGCAAAGGCCCGTTACGCTTAAGCGTAAACCAAAATGGTGGTTTCATTCGGTCTAATGATCAAATCGACCATCCAGACACACAGGTTTATTTTAATCCTGTTAGTTACAATACCACCCAAGTGGATAATAAAAGAGAACTTATGAACCCTGATCCTTTTTCTGGTTTCATTATTGGTTATCAACCTAGTCGCCCAACCAGTCGGGGACATTTAGAAATCACATCAAAGGACCCTATGGCACGCCCTGCTATTTTTCCAAACTATCTTTCAACTAAAAAAGATCAGGAAACCGT
>CBFCZA010000275.1:0-4406 GCA_965602285.1 uncultured Curvivirga sp.
AAATAGTCCGGGCCAAACATGATGCAATAATTCGCAGTCCCCCAACCTTCATGGCGTCCACGACGGGTCATAGTGAACCCTAATTTTTCATATGTTTCTTTGGCTTTTTCTAGATCTTTGACACCGATGATACCATGGTCAAGACCTTCTATTGCTGTTTTATTCATCAGATCAATGCCTGTCTGTTTCTACGTGCTGTATATTGACGTTCCCATGTAAATAAGATTAACCCAGCCCAAATGAAACTGAAAGTAACATAATCGGTCGTTCTAATTTCTTCGCCATAAAGCAATGTCGCCATGAAAAATAATCCTGTTGGCACCAAATAAAACAAAATTCCAAGGAAAGATATGGGCAACCTTTTGGATGCGGCAACGTAGGAAACCAGCGGCATAGCAGTCACAAACCCAGCCCCTAAAAGGAATGCATCCGTCTTCCAGTCAATGTTAAATAAGGCCAAATCACCTTGTGTATGTAAATAGGTTAAATACCCCACCGCAATTGGCATCAATATCAATGTCTCAACACATAATCCCGCCACAGCCTCTACAGGAACAAGTTTTCTAACGGCACCGTAGGCACCAAACGAACAGGCCAATATCAACCCAACCCACGGATCAATGTCAGATGCAAAGGCAGCCCATACAACACCCATCACAGCAAGCCCAATTGAAACCCACTGCCATTTACGTAATTGTTCTTTAAATATGAACAAGCCAGCCAACACATTCGCCAATGGGTTTAAGAAATATCCCATACTTGCCTGTAAAATCATGTCATTACTAACGGACCAAATATAAAGCCCCCAATTCACACTGATTGTGAAAGTTGAAATGACAAAAAGAAAAAATATTTTGGGAGAACTTAAGGCAACTTTGATTTGCCCTAAAGACTTATAATAGACCATTAATATCAAGCATACTGGTGTTGTCCAAATGATGCGATGACACAATATTTCCATTGGATCTACATGTTTTAATTCGCTCCAATAGAGAGGGAACATAATCCAAATGATAAAAGCGATCAGGGCAAATATAATCCCTGTTTGGCTGCTTTTTTCTGCATCTGTCATCGCCTGTCCCACTTTATTTTATATATGTCTAATTCAGAATAAATGACACTAAGAGGATGCACCCATAGGGTCAATTCTATAGATGCATCAATAAATGCTTTCACTTATGCCTAAAAGGCAACAGCTTGCAATCTCTAAGATAATCACTATCCAGTAATAGCCATTGTTCCACCGTTATCTTGCGGTGGTATCAAATTCGCAGGTGGGTTAGATTGCGTATCCTCACCGCTTTTCCCTCCACCCTTAGAAGGAATATAAAGGGCAGGATATTTTTGATTATTGCGATGATCTAAAACTTGGCGACCTTTCAAAATATCCAACATATCATAGCTGTCCATTTCTGGGTACAACCCACGAAGCACAGCGATAGCACCAGCTACATGGGGGGCTGCCATTGATGTTCCCTCCATTGATTCAACCGTTGCTTCTTCTGAATATTTTTCGAAACTACTGGACCAAATATCGACACCGGGCGCCAAGATATCTAAATCATAAGACGCATTAGAAAAATCAGCTACTTTCCAGTTTTTATCGATGGCACCAACACTAATAACGGCCAAGCCACAAGCAGGGTTCGCTATACCATTCTTATAACCATCATTTCCTGAGGCCGCGACAACGGCAACATTAAAAATAGATAAATAAATAGCCGCATCAGAAATTGGGAAATCATAACATGAACCTTGATGGAAACCGCCGCCAAGGCTTAAATTCACAGCCGCGATTGGCATTTCATCTTCAACCACTAACTTCAATACATGATCCAGTGCGATCAAAACATCTAGGCTACGTGAACTTCCTCTAGAATTCATAACACGGATAGCTGCTATTTTTGCTTCAGGGGCAACACCATGAATATTATCGCTTTCACCTGCAATAATACCTGCTACATGTGTTCCATGTGGTGTTGTTGGTTTCGCCGTACCGGGACCGACAGCCATACTTTTACCATTTCCACAACCAAGGAATTGTATGCAAGCTTCATGAATGACTTTTCCCGCCAACATAGGGTGAGAGGTATCTACACCGCTATCAATAACAGCAACAACTTGCCCCTTACCTGTTCCACCGTAATTCCAACTTTCTGCTGCACCAACCATGCCTGTTGATTCCGTAAGAAAGCGTTTAAATTCTTCGTTCTTCCATACCTTTGCTGTGGCAGAATAGTTTTTAATATTTTCCAACCCTTTTGCATCCACTCGCATCATAGAAAAAGGAAGATATTCAAACTCATATAACGGCTCTGCAAAGGCACCACCTTTAGCTATTTGTGCGCTAAATTTCTGTTGCATACCGCCAACATCATTTTCACCTGTGATAGCAGAGGAAATAATATCAGCAGGATTGATATCACCAGTCACAGGCCGAAGCCCCGTTACCACCACATCAACAGTATCCGTTGCCTGTGCTTGAAGTGACAATGTCCTATAATCGTCACTATAGGCCCCACTAACAAACAGAGTAGCCAAAGCACTCCCAAACACCAGAACTTTTAATTTCTTTCCCAATCGAAACATTTTTATCTTCCCCATAAAATTAATGACCTAATATTATTCATGTTATGAATGGATTAGAAGAAGATTTTTCACTTTCTTGATTTTTAATCAATTCATGCTACTTTCAACCTTCAATAGCTGAGGGGCTATGAGTTAGGCGAAAGCCAAAAAAGCGGAACCATTAACAGGCTCCGCTTTTTTTATTAGTCTAGCAGGATCGTTGGTAAACTTATCCTAGGTTAAGTTCTTTAAAAAAGTCATTACCTTTATCATCAACCACCACAAATGCAGGGAAGTTTTCAACTTCAATCTTACGAATTGCTTCCATACCTAATTCTTCATATTCAACAAGTTCAATGGATTTAATACAATCCTGTGCCAATCGCGCAGCAGAACCGCCTACAGAACCAAGATAGAAACCACCGTGCTTATGACATGCTTCGCGTACTTGTGGGCTACGATTACCTTTTGCCAACATCACCATTGATCCGCCAGCCGCTTGGAATTCATCGACAAAACCATCCATACGTCCCGCCGTTGTTGGCCCAAATGATCCAGAAGGCATACCTTCTGGAGTTTTTGCAGGTCCTGCATAATAAATTGGGTGGTTTTTGAAATATTCAGGCATAGGCTTTCCTGCGTCCAGAAGTTCACGAATTTTCCGATGCGCAGCATCACGTGCCACAATAATAGTACCACTTAGGCTTAAGCGTGTTTTAACAGGACAATTGCTTAAAATTTTCAATACATCAGCCATAGGTTGGTTCAGATTAATTTCAACAACCTCCCCATCAAGACTATCATCCGTTACTTCTGGAAGATATTGTGCAGGGTTCATCTCTAGCTGCTCTAGGAAGACACCGTCTTTAGTGATCTTACCAACAGCTTGACGATCTGCAGAGCAAGAAACAGCAATTGAAATTGGCAAGCTAGCCCCATGGCGTGGCAAACGAACGACCCGTACGTCATGGCAGAAATACTTTCCACCGAATTGCGCGCCAATTCCCATATTTCGAGTAAGTTCTAGAACAATTTGTTCAAACTCTTCATCACGGAAAGCTTGTCCTTTATCACCACCTTCTTTTGGTAATGCATCTAAATATCGTGCAGAAGCAAGCTTAGCTGTTTTCAAATTCATCTCCGCACTTGTTCCACCGATCACCACGGCTAAATGATAAGGAGGGCAAGCAGCCGTTCCTAATGTGCGGATTTTCTCATCCAAAAAAGCGACAAGACGTTCTTTTTCAAGAAGACTAGGTGTTCCTTGAAACAAGAATGTCTTATTTGCTGAACCGCCACCTTTTGCCATGAATAAGAATTTATAAGCATCATCGCCTTCAGAATAGATATCGATCTGTGCAGGAAGGTTGTTATTCGTATTCACTTCTTCAAACATAGAAACAGGTGATACCTGACTATAACGTAGATTACGCTTGTCATATGCATCCAGTGCCCCTTGACCGAGGGCTGCATGATCATCCCCAGACACCCAAACACGGCGTCCTTTTTTACCCATAATAATAGCGGTACCTGTATCTTGGCACATCGGTAGAACGCCACCCGCAGAAATATTCGCATTTTTCAGCAAATCAATAGCAACAAACTTATCATTTGGAGTCGCCTCATCATCATCAAGGATGTTGCGAAGTTGTTGCAAATGTCCTGGGCGTAGATAGTGATTGATATCCATGAAGGCTTCTTCACATAAAAGACGGATCGCTTCAGGATCAACCTTTAAGATTTCTTCCCCTTCAAATTCGGCAACAGAAACATGATCGCTGGTAATTTTACGGTAAGTTGTTTCATCTTTTCCAAGTGGGAACATCATATCTTTAGGT
>CBFCZA010000276.1:0-4396 GCA_965602285.1 uncultured Curvivirga sp.
GTTATAAAAAGGATGTGGTTCAAGAAGCCCTTTATGACGAGCAAGTTTGTATTATTGCCCGTAAAGATCATCCTTTAAGTCAAGTTCAAAAAATTCGTTTGCAGGATTTATTAGACTGGCCTTGGATATTGCCGCCGACAGAAACGACAATGCGTCGTCAGGTTGAAGCAGAATTTTTGAAAGCTGAAATGTCTCCACCGACCAATGCGGTTGAATCTGTTTCCTTGCTGACAAATTTAAATTTAATCTATCAGACAGATATGATTTCAATCTTTCCTTATCACGTTGTTGAAAAGGAGTTGAAACAAGGGCAGTTAATTTCACTTCCATTTGAATTTAAAAATGTGAAAGGACCTGTGGGTGTTTCTTATCGAAGAGAGGGTAATCTCTCTCCCGCGGCGACTGCATTTGTTGAAAAATTACGTGAAGTTGCCAAAGAAATTTAATTAACTTTTTATGTTTTCTATTTCATCCATCACGGCTTTGACAACACTCATCGCCGTAAGGGCTGAAGATTTTGGGTTTGAGGGTAGAGGTTTGCCTTCAATGGTAAATATGAACTTTCCAAAAGCACCTTCTGCCTCGATTGAATGTGTGTTTTTAGTTGTGTTCGGGTCTGCTATCAAAATCACTTCTGTTTCGTCCATACCAATTCCGGCTAAGGCTATCGTCGCGGCTACATTTGCATTCTTAGGATAGCGTAATGCGGCTTCGCGTGCAGAGCCATGAAAATGCTGTGTGGCTTCAGTTAAATTTGTGAGGTCTATGACCTCCTCTGCTGCAGTATTTAGCCAGCCAGTGGAGGGCTTACATCCTGTATATACTACTTTATCGAGCCCACCCACAGAAGCCGCGGAAAGCGCATCCATCGCACCAATAGCACCTGCAGATAATTTAAGGGATGTTTTTCCATCACGCGCTGCATCTGAAAGGGCAATAGCTACATCAGGGTTTGCAAGTGCCCCATTTGAAACTGTTATCATTTTAAACCCCCGCCGCAAGATTGCTGGCCCGTGTGATGCAAGGGCTTCATGTCCTGCACAATCAACAACGAGAGTAATATCGTCAGTTAAATCATCTGAATGGTTAATGATTTGTACTTCCGAACCCAAGACCTTTGCTGCGTCACTATTTTTACCAGCAGGACAGATTGCTTGGCAGATAATAATGTCTGGATTTTTTGAAAGCATTTCATTGGCGTAGCTTGCAATAGCGCCATATCCAATCAGAGCGATTTTTATCATTTTCAAATTCCACCAATTTAAATGTTAATACATATTCAATATAGAAAAAAATGTATAAAAACTACTGTTTAGATATATAATTTGGTTATAACGAATTGCGATTATATATAATTGTTTTGATATCTGATCTGTGGGATATTACGGAAACAATCAATTTTCAGAGCAGATTTATTTTTAAATGGAAAATGCAACTTCCCCCAAACTTAATATGATTGGTGTTGATATTTCGCGGGTAGAGGACGATCGTCTTCTTACGGGGAGAGGCCAGTTTTCTGATGATGTGAAGTTTGATGATGGCTTGCATGTTAAGTTTCTACGTAGCCCATATCCGTCGGGAAAAATCACTGAAATTGATATTAAAGATACGCTGGTTGCTGACGGTGTTGTCGCGGTTTTTACGGCTGAAGATACGCGCCATCTGGCTGGAGTTGGTGTGAATCCTATTATAAAAGGTGCGGTTCAATCGCATTATCCTATTCTTGCTGATGGTATGGTTATGGCGGTAGGGCAGCCTGTTGTTGCTGTTGTCGCGACTTCCGCTGCCGCCGCGAACGATGCCGTTGATACAATTTTCCTTGATGTAGATTTCGAAGAGGCAGTCACAAAAATTGAACCTGAAGGTGGCACGCCGATCTTTAAGGATGAAGACAGCAATATATGCTTTTCACAAGAATGGTCCTGTGGGGATGTGCGTCTAGGGTTTGAGAATGCACCGATTACCGTTTCTGCAAAAATCAAACATTCTAGGGTAGCCCCATGTTCAATGGAAACTAGAACAGTTTCGATTCATTATGATGAAGGGCAAATGACGGTTTGGCTTTCATCACAAACCCCCCATAGAGCAAAAGCAGACTTTACGAGAATACTTGAACTTCCAGAGTCCAAAATTGAAGTGATCTCCACGGATGTAGGAGGGGCCTTTGGTATGAAGGCTTCACTTTATCCAGAAGAAATTTTGAGTGTTTGGGTTGCAAACCAATTAAGGACATCCCTTCGATGGGTATCTTCACGGGGGGAAGATTTGCAAGCAGGCAGCCATGGTCGTGGGGTAGAAACAGAAGGAACATTGGCAGTGTCCGCTTCTGGAAAATTTCTGGCCTTGAAGGCAAAGTCCTCTGCGCCGGTTGGGCATTGGCTGACCTTTAGCGCAACGGTTCCTTCGTGGAATGCGGTTCGTATATTGCCAGGGCCATATGATGTTAAAGACGTGTTTTTGAATGCGGAAGGGCAACTAACGAATACAGCACCTGTTGGTATCTATCGTGGTGCAGGTCGACCAGAGGCCGCCATGCTGATGGAACGTTTGGTGGATAAGGCTGCCCGCGCGTTAAATTTAGATCCAATTGAAATCCGTAAAAAGAATTTTTTATCGCCTGAACAGCTTCCGCATGTGGGGGCAAGTGGGCGAAGGTTAGATTCTGGTGATTATACAAAAGCGCTGGATCAATTATGCAAGATTTCAAACTATGACGAGTTATGTGAAAAGCAATCCTTACTTAGAAAAGAAGGTAAGCTTGTTGGAATTGGTATCGCTTGTTATGTGGAGCCTTGTGGGCGAGGCTGGGAATCTGCACATATTAAATGGACCACTGAAGGTAAAGTAATTGCCACAACAGGAACAAGCAGTCAGGGACATGGTCGTGAAACTGCTTTTGCTCAAATTATTGCTGATATTTTGCCAGTTTCGTTTGATGATATTACCATCAAACATGGGGCAACAAAAAACTCTCCGGAAGGTATTGGCGCTCTCGCCAGTCGTTCAACCGCCATCGGGGGGAGTGCCCTAAAACTGGCTGCAGAAAAGCTTCAGGAAAAGATAACCATGAATCCCCATAGTGAGCATGAGGTTGAACATATCTATGAGGCGGATGGTGAAGCTTGGGGGTATGGTGCCTATCTGGCATCTGTAAGTATAGATTCAGATACGGGTGTGGTGAAGATTGAAGATATTTTCTGTGTTGATGATGCAGGTATTTTGATAAACCCTATGCTTGTTGAAGGGCAGATTATGGGGGGCTTAGCCCAAGGAATTGGTGAAGCCTTGATGGAACGCATTGTTTATGATGACGGAGGTCAGTTGATGACGGGATCCCTTATGGATTATGCGCTACCATTAGCAAGTGACATCCCAAATATTACGATTTCGAAAATGGAAACGCCATCTCCTTGCAATCCCTTGGGAGCGAAGGGCGTAGGAGAAGCCGGAACAATTGGCGCACCCGCAGCAATCATGAATGCTGTTTTAGATGCCCTTGAACCTTTTGGGGTGAAGGATTTAAATATGCCCCTAACAAGTGAAACGATTTGGCGTGCTATGAATGACGCGCAAGCTGGAGAAGAATGATGAAATATACCAAAGCGGAAGCTAAAGCATACTCACGTAAAAATATGAAAGGGATCTGGGCAGCTGCTTTGACACCATTTAAGGAAGATGGTGTAATTGATGAAGAAGGCTTTCGTAACAATATCCACCACTGGGTCGAAGACTTAGGAATAGAAGGCTTATTCATTGCGGGCAAACAGGGTGAGTTTTTCTCCATGTCTGTTGAAGAACGAAAGCGTTGTTTCGATATTTCCGTAGATGCCACTGGTGATAATGGTAGTACGATTATGTCCTGTTCAGATCAAAATATGGATGTGGTTATGGATTTGGCCCTTCATGCACAGAATAATGGGGCGGACTATATTGTCGTTCATGCACCCGTGCTTAATTTTGTGACTGATCAAGATGAATTGGTCTATGAATATTACAAATATATTAGTGATAGAACAGACATTGGTATCGCCATGTGGAGCCATCCTGACAGCGGTTATTTGATGAGCCCAGAATTATGCAACCGAATTGCAGATCTGAAAAATATCATTGCCATTAAATATAGTGTCCCAAGAGATATGTATGCTGAACTGACACGCCTTGCTGGAGACAAAATTCTCGTCAGTTCTGCTTCGGAAGAAGAATGGCTTGATAATATCATCGATTTAAACTGGCAATTATATCTTTGCTCTTCCCCGCCCTATATCCTTCAAACCAAGAATGACCGACGTATGCATGAATATACTCAACTTGCATTTGCAGGAAAACATGAAGAGGCGAAAGCTGTATGGAATAGCCTTCAACCGTTGAGGCAAGCCCTGAAAAATGTCCGCCCCGG
>CBFCZA010000277.1:0-4371 GCA_965602285.1 uncultured Curvivirga sp.
GGCAAATGATTGGATCTTTTTTAAGATCGTAAAATTTTGCACCACAACTTAGGCAACTACGTTTCATTCCCCATTCAGATTTAGCCATGGGATATCTCCTTCACTAACTTGGTTGGAAATTGCTTTCTTGACCAGGTTTTTTTAAACGGGAGCCACTATATCTTATAGCAGCTCTACCTCGCAAATTATTCTCTCTCTTCTTTTAAAGAATTGGACCACGGACTTGCAACAGAAATCTGACCAGAAAATCTGTATAAGGCTACAATTGTTTTAGAAAAGTTATATTCAGCGCGTCGATTGCCAAATATTAGCCCATCTGTCAAAGGAAAAGAGTGTTATTTAGGTAAAATAGATACTGGAGGTGTATTTTTTGACTGATTCACATGTTCTAAAATTATAATCAGGACGCCTACGGTTAAAAGGATGTTCAAAATGAGGCTGGAGGCTACAATGTTATTTACGTTTAATGCCTGAACATTGATAAAGTTTTCTTCGCTGGCCTTGAATGGAACGATCAGAACCGCATAGCACCATTTAAAACTATTGAGGCTAAAAAATAATGCCGTCAATTTTCTTCCATAAGATATTTTTGTTGTTTCGGTAATTAGTAGTTCCACTGCCCCAGCAATACTGAATGCAAAGCAGGCAAAAGAGCTGATCATTACACGGTTGTAAAGGTCTGGTTCAATGAAAGTGAACCATAAAATCGGACCCCAAAAAAAGAAGACGATTAAGGCTAGGTATTTATAATTTACCTGACGATTTGCAGATTTTCGTGAAAATATCCAGAGGAAGGCATGTGCTGTAATAACAAAGAAATTCATAAAAATGACGGCTGATTGTGCGGGAATATGTGATCTAAGAAGAACCAAAGCTAAACCAAGCAGAATGCAAACCTTCATTGCAAGCCACCATTTTATTGGAGGAAAATCTTTGCGATATGTTAGAAGAAAGGCAACGCTTAACGTCGTGGAAATATTGACAATGAGAAGTGCAAAAAACATTGTCTTTGAATCAAATGCATCAAGCATCTTCTTAGGATTCCTTTAATTCTTCAATAAATTAAACCGACGCTAACAAGAACGGTATGTGACCTAGTTAATGTAAGGGTATGTAAATTTGGGCTAAAATTGGTCGAAATACTTATCAGACTTGTTTATGATGCAGCCTGCATGCTAGGTAAAGTTAATTTTTTGTTGCATATTAAATCTCGGGTGAGTGTCCTTCAATGACTTCAGTATTAAAACCATTAACAGCTTTTAAATCTTCTGGTTTAAAAGGAGATGTCGCTATCCCCGGCGATAAATCAATTTCTCATCGTTCAATCATGCTAGGAAGTTTAGCTGTAGGGCGAACAACTGTTCGTGGCCTGTTGGAGGGCGAGGATGTGCTGGCGACGGCCGCTGCTTTTCGTGCAATGGGGGCGACGATTGAAAAGCATGAAGATGGCAGTTGGACGGTTGATGGCGTCGGCCTTGGTGGATTGCAAGAACCTGAAAATGTCATGGATATGGGAAATTCTGGAACTTCTGCGCGGTTGATCCTTGGAATACTTGCCAGTCATAATATAGATGCGTTTCTGACGGGAGATGCAAGTTTACGTAAGCGCCCGATGAAGCGTGTGACCGACCCATTAAGTTCTATGGGGGCTGAATTTCATTGCCGCAGCGAAGGTCGTTTACCCCTTCATGTGAAAGGCGCACAAGATGTATTGCCAATCGAATATGAGCTTCCAATGGCATCGGCACAGGTGAAGTCTTCGATTTTATTGGCGGGATTGAATGCCCGTGGGAAAACAACAGTTATTGAAAATAAACCAACCCGTGATCATACGGAACGCATGCTTACCCATTTTGGAGGAGAGATTTCGGTTGCCCCGCTTGAGAATGGGGGGAATCGTATCACAGTAACAGGTCAGCCGGAATTAACAGCAGCGGATTTAGTTGTGCCATCGGACCCAAGCAGTAGTGCCTTTCCAATGGTGGCTGCCCTATTAACGACGGGGTCTGAAATCAAGATGTCTAATATCGGCATGAATGAAACCCGAACGGGCCTTTTTGCGACCTTGCTAGATATGGGTGGTGCGGTGATCGTTGAGAATGAACGCATTGAGGGTGGAGAGCCTGTTGCAGATTTAATCGTACGCTCTTCTAACCTCAAGGGCATCATAGTGCCGCCAACCCGTGCGCCTTCAATGATTGATGAATATCCTGTTTTGGCTGTGGCGGCTGCCTTTGCTGAAGGTAAAACAGAAATGCGCGGCATTGGTGAACTTCGCGTGAAAGAATCGGATCGTTTGTCGGCTGTGGTTGCAGGGCTTCGTGCCAATGGTGTGCAAGTAGAAGATGGTGATGACTGGATGATTGTGCATGGTACGGGTGGAAAAATTCCAGGTGGCGGGTTTGTTGAAACTTTCCATGATCATCGGATCGCCATGAGTTTCTTAGTGATGGGGTTGGTTTCAGATAAGCCTGTGACAGTTGAAGATGGTACGCCTATTGATACAAGCTTCCCAGCATTTAGAACATTAATGGCTGATTTGGGCGCCACAATTAAGGATGCAGAATAATGAATAATGTGATTGCTGTTGATGGGCCTGCGGCCAGTGGCAAGGGTACTGTGGCAAAGAAATTAGCAGAGAAGCTCAATTATGCCTATTTAGATACGGGTAAGCTTTACCGTGCTGTTGGTTTGAGTGTGGTTCGTTTTGGCGGTGATGCGGAAGACGAGGATGCAGCCCTAGATGCAGCAAATAGCCTAGACTATGCCCAATTAGACGATCCGGAACTTAAAAGCGATGTGGCGGCCTCTGCTGCCTCAAAAGTAGCTGCGATGCCAAGTGTTCGTGCAAGCCTGTTAGAGTTCCAAAAGAATTTTGCCAGCCACCCACCTGTGGGTATGGATGGTGCTATTTTGGACGGTCGTGACATCGGAACTGTCGTCTGCCCAGAGGCTGATTCTAAGATCTATATGACGGCTTCTGTAGAGATTCGTGCAGAAAGACGACATAAAGAGTTGCTTCAACGGGCCGAAACCTCTATATACGAGCGCGTTTTAGAAGATTTGAAGGAACGTGATGAGCGAGATAGCAATCGGGCTGTGGCCCCTTTGAAGCCCGCTTCTGATGCTGTGATCATCGATACATCTATGCTGAGCATTGATGAGGCCCTAGCGGCAGCGATGAAAGTGGTAGGTTCTTCAAATAGTTAGGGTTGCAGGCCTAACGTGCCTCTAAAATTTCAACCTGTTTCGTTATCTGGCCGAGCCTCACGACAGATAACATTTTTTTCTTTGAGGTGAGACCGCTGGAACCAACCATTGCGGCCAGAATAGTATTAATTAAAGGAACTTTATAATGAACGCTGAAAGTTTTGCAGCACTTCTCGAAGAAAGCTTCGGGGATAGCGACAGCCTAGAAGGCACAGTTGTTAAAGGTATTATCGTATCTGTATCTAACGACATGGTTTTGATCGATGTAGGTCTAAAATCTGAAGGTCGCGTAGCAATAAAAGAATTCGCACCAGCTCCAGGTGAGCCAGCTACAGTTAAAGCTGGTGATACTGTTGAAGTTTATGTTGAGCGCATGGAAGACAAGAACGGTGAATCTGTTCTTTCCCGTGATAAAGCGAAACGTGAAGAAGCATGGACTGCTTTGTAAGTACAATTCAACGCCAACGAACGTGTTCAAGGTGTTATCTTCGGTCGTGTTAAAGGTGGCTTCACAGTTGACCTTAACGGCGCCGTTGCCTTCCTACCAGGTAGCCAAGTTGACATCCGTCCAGTTCGCGACATCACCCCATTGATGGGCAATGCACAACCATTCCAAATCCTTAAAATGGACCGTAGCCGTGGCAACATCGTTGTTTCACGTCGCGCTGTATTGGAAGAGTCTCGCGCAGAACAACATGCTGAGTTGATGAAAAACCTTAAAGAAGGTGAAACACTTGAGGGTGTTGTTAAGAATATCACCGATTACGGTGCATTCGTTGACCTTGGCGGCGTAGACGGTTTGTTACATGTAACAGACATCTCTTGGCGTCGTATCAACCATCCATCAGAAGCTTTGACAATCGGTGAGACTGTTAAAGTTCAAGTGATTCGCTTTAACGCTGAAACACAACGTATCAGCCTTGGCATGAAACAACTTGAAGCTGATCCATGGGAAGGCGTTGACGCTAAATATCCATTGAACGGTCGTTTCAAAGGTTCTGTAACAAACATCACTGATTACGGTGCATTTGTTGAACTAGAATCTGGTATCGAAGGTTTGGTTCACGTTTCTGAAATGTCTTGGACAAAGAAAAACGTACATCCTGGTAAAATCGTTTCTACTTCTCAAGAAGTTGATGTGATGGTTCTTGATGTTGATGC